>JBBSRB010000106.1:0-10766 GCA_038243445.1 Chitinophagales bacterium
CACAATATATAATTTCTACCGATCTATCGTGTCTTATGCATTTGCAGGGTTATATAAATGCAAAGAATTATCCCTTACAGACGTTGCATATAGCAGATGTTTTAAATAATTTTTTATCCAATTAATAAAAAAAGCATCCCTTTTTTAGGGTTTTTTTTAAACAGTTTGAACCTAATCCGAAAGACATCAATTTAAAAATACCTTGGCAACGGGATGTATAACGCCATTTCTCTAATAAACATTTAAAATAGAATTTAAAAGCAATAGAAATGTTTTAAAAATTACAGGAGCTTACTGTTGCTAACCGATGGTTGTTGATTTTGAACAATTAGTATAAACTGTGTAGAAACTGACTGCTTACATATATTAATAATTAATTTACCGCTATGAATTATTGGCTCGTAAAATCTGAACCATCAAAATATAGTTGGGACGAATTTGTAAAAGATGGTAAAACACATTGGGATGGCGTTCGCAACTATGCGGCAAGAAATTTTCTAAAAGACATGAAAAAGGGTGATCAGGTATTCTTTTATCATAGCAACGAAGGGATGGAAATTGTGGGTATTGCAAAAGTTGTTAAAGAAGCGTATCAGGATCCTACAACAGAAGACGAGGCCTGGGTGGTGGTTGACCTTGCGCCTGTAAAAAGACTTAAAAAAGGGGTATCGTTAAAGCAGCTAAAAACAATAGAAATTTTAAAAAACATGGCGCTGCTTCGTCTTTCACGTCTTTCGGTACAGCCGGTATTAAAAGAAGAATGGGATATTGTACTAAAGTTAGCAAACCAAGGTTAGCCATGTTTACATCATTATAAAAAGGCAATACTTTCAAAAGTATAAGTAGGTTACGTACATTGAATATTGTAATATTATTATGGGTATAAAAGCCCAATCAAAACAGCAATTCAAGTAATAACTCATGGCAAAAAAGAGACTTGTTGTATTAACCGGGGCAGGCATTAGCGCAGAAAGCGGTTTACAAACCTTTCGGGACAAAGATGGTCTTTGGGAAGGGTTTGACCTTAACGAAGTGGCAACAGCAACAGCATGGCGAAAAAACCCGGCCCTGGTGTTGGAGTTTTACAACATGCGACGGCATAGTGCATTGCAGGCGCAACCAAATAAAGCACACATTGCCTTAGCCGAAATGGAAAATTACTTCGACGTGCAGATCATCACGCAAAACATAGATGACTTACACGAAAGAGGTGGATCTACCAACGTGCTGCATTTACATGGTGAAATAACCAAAATGAGGAGCGAAAAAAACGACACTCTATTGTATTCCTACTGCCGGGATATAAATCTTGGCGATACAGCAGAAGACGGTGCACAATTGCGTCCACATATTGTTTGGTTTGAAGAGCCGGTGCCCTTAATTGAAGAAGCAGCGGAAATAGTGAAAAGGTGCGATGCCTTTGTTGTTATCGGAACTTCGCTGGCGGTTTACCCTGCTGCTGGTTTGGTACATTCTGCACCTGCTTCTGCACCTAAATTCATTATCGATAAAAAAGTTCCATTTGTATCTGGCATTGGCAATTTATCCATTATTGAAAAGCCTGCTACAGAAGGAGTGGAGGACTTAAGAAAAGAGCTAAATAAGATAAAATAATAACTCACTTTTTCTTAAGCTTTATTCTCAATTTACTGAACCTTTTTCCCTTACAGCTCTTTACTCTGTTCAAGAAATGCAACCCCGTTTTTTGATAATTCGTTCAGCACCGGCTCGTAAATTTCTTTCATTACTGGTATTTGCAGCCCTTTTCTTTTGATGGTTCCATTCAATATCAATTTGGCAGCAATTCCCAATGGAAGTCCAACGGTTTTTGCCATTGCAGTATAGTGGTCATTTTCGCCATCCAGAATTAAACTGCTTGTATTCTTAAATTTTTTGCCTTCTTTCTCCCATTCTATTTCATGTATCATTACCACGCGGTCTTTATCGCCTGGCAGCAATGCTAACTTCTTTTCCAAAGCCAGTTGCAATACATCTGCAGCGCTGCAAAAACCTTTATTTATGCTGGTTTGATCATCATCCATGCCTAAGAAAAACAGTTGCTTTAAAGTAAGTTTGGCTTCGTGCATTTTACTTGCAATTGTTGTGGCAGCACTTGTTTTCAGTTCGTCCATGTCAAACTCCTCCAGGTCGCCCTTTTCGGTTACCACCATAAATTCCTCAATGGCTTCTGTGCCGCTGGCTTCTTTTTCATTTTCCAATTCAGTTAGTTTTACAAGGTCTTCCAGCATCTGTTTACTAAATAAAATCTGGTCTTGTATTTTTTGCTGCAGCCAGTCCTGAAAATCATTTTTCTGCATGTGATCCTTAAAAAAATCCATCAATGTTTTTCCGTTTGTTTCATAGATGGGTTCTTCGCCAGTTAGCTTTAAATCAATGATGTTTTTCCAGCCATAAATAAAATCAGGATGGCGAAGTGTAGTGCGAATAAATGTTTGGCACTCGTGCAGGTTGTACATAGCCGCATAAGGCAGCGAGTTTCGGTTTGGATACCAGCACAAAGGCGAGCCGCCCGGGACTTCTACAAATCTTTTCTCGGAAAAAAGCTGGTCATAATCCATATTTACCACGCTGTTTTTCTCAGTAAAAACCGCTCCGGCTTTGCCGGCCATAACGACGTTTTTAGGGTTCCAGCTTATTTTATAATGCCATGGATTGTCGTCGCTTTCCGGCGCTACCAACCCGCCGCAATGAGATAAAAAAGAAGTAATTGTTCCGCCATCCGATTGAATTTCATCAATCATTTTTTTTGCGCTCATGTGGTCAATGCCAGGGTCAAGTCCCATTTCGCATAAAAAGAGCAATCCATTCTTTTCAATTTCGGGTTGGAGGCTTTTCATTTGCTCATCTACGTACGAGGCCGTTAGCAGGTTTCGGCCAAATGCCACACAATCTTTTGCCGCTAAAAAATGCAGGGTCGGCGGTAAAAGTGAAATAACAATGTCGGACTCGGAAATATAGGCGCGCCTTTTTGTGTCATCGGCAACGTCGAACGAAACCGCAACGCCGCCAACGGCATTGCCAACTTTATTTTGCGCCAACTCCAGGGAAGCATCTACCACGGTAAGTGTCCAGTTTTCGCTTTCGGAATGACGAAGCAAATAATCTATCAAAACCGTGGCCGATTTGCCGGCTCCAAAAAGTAAAATCTTTTTCATGTGTGTAAAAAAAAAATGAAAGTAATTGAATATTGGCAGTATGCGCTGTTATCTAAAAAGTACAAAAGGTAAGATTCGTCCTGTTTAGCAGGTCGGATGAACTCTTTTTAATTCACAAATACTTTAGATTTTTATAAAATTTTACAGATTATTTATCTTACCCTTTTTAAAAGGTTTTGGTGAGACTACAATAATTTAGTCAGTGTGTTTTTGCCCCGATTATACACAAACAGTTAGAGTTTACAAAAGACCCTTTTTGACAGGTTTTTAAAAACACGGCAACCTAAAAACAGCAATCAATCTCTCCATTTTGTGTTAAGATAAATGGAAAAACTCCTGTATTATCAAATTTTTAAACACCCCTTTTTTGAATGTTTGAAGTTCTATTTTCCTGGCGTTACAACGCAGAAACCTTTAATATTTTCACTGAAATATATCCTTTTTTAAATAGGATAGATTACCCTTTTTCAACCGTTTTTTTATCCTTTTATTAGCCTTAAAAGGGGTAAATTTGCCTACCTTAATTTTACACTTACAAGTTACTTGATGGAAGAAAATATTTTACCGCCGCATACAAACGATTTTGACCGTATTATTCCTGTAAACATAGAAGAGCAAATGAAAACCGCCTACATCGATTATTCGATGTCGGTGATTGTTGGCCGTGCTTTGCCCGACGTGCGCGATGGAATGAAACCCGTTCACCGCCGCATTTTATACGCTATGAACGAGTTGGGCATGGGACCCACGCGGCCGTATAAAAAATCGGCTCGTCTTGTAGGAGATGTGCTGGGTAAGTATCATCCGCACGGCGATTCATCGGTTTATGGTGCTGTAGTGCGCATGGCGCAGAATTGGAGCATGCGCTACACAATGATTGACGGACAAGGAAATTTCGGCTCTCAGGATGGCGACGGGCCGGCAGCCATGCGTTACACCGAAGTGCGTATGCACCGCATTGCTGAAAACATGCTGCAGGATATTGAAAAAGACACGGTTGATTTCGGGCTTAATTTCGATGATTCTCTGCAGGAACCGACTGTATTGCCCACCCGTATTCCAAACTTGTTGGTAAATGGTTCCAGCGGAATTGCCGTAGGTATGGCCACCAACATGATGCCGCATAATTTAAGCGAAGTAATTGATGGTTGCGTTGCTTACATAGACAATCGGGAAATTACAATAGACGAATTGATGCTGCACGTAAAAGCTCCCGATTTTCCAACAGGTGGATTAATTTATGGTATGGAAGGAGTGAAGGCAGGCTTTCATTTTGGCCATGGAAGGGTAGTGCTTCGCGGGCGCCTGCATATAGATGCAAAAGCCAGCGGAAGGGAACAAATTATTATTACCGAAGTTCCGTACCAGGTAAACCGCGATTCTCTTTGCGACCGTATCGGTCAGTTAGTAAACGATAAAACAATTGAAGGTGTAGCGCACGTTAACAACGAATCAAACGAAAAAGAAGGAACCCGGATTGTTATAGATTTAAAGCGAGACGGTGTAGCCAACCTAATTGTAAACCAGCTTTACAAATTTACCGAGCTTCAAACCAGTTATGGCATAAACAACGTGGCCTTAGTTAAAGGCAGGCCGCGTGTGTTAAACCTAAAAGAAATGATAGCTGAGTTCGTTGAATTCCGCCACGAGGTAGTAATTCGGCGCACCCAGTTTGAATTGCGGGAAGCCGAAAAAAAGGCCCACATTTTACAAGGGTTTTTAATTGCTTTAGATCATTTAGATGAAGTTATTTCGCTTATCAGGGCGTCGGCTACGCCGGATTTGGCTAAAGATGCGCTGGTAAATGCAGGCTGGGGGCTTGATGAAATTCAGGCAAAAGCCATATTGGAGCTGCGTTTACAGCGACTTACCGGAATGGAGCGCGATAAAATTAAAAACGAGTATGATGAATTAATGAAAATAATTACGTTTTTGAAAGAATTATTATCTAACGAAGCCATGAGGTATGACGTGATTAAAAGCGAGATGGCGGAAGTAAAAGAAAAATTTGGCGATGAACGCAAAACCGAGATCACGTTTTTGGATAATGAAATGAGCATCAAAGACCTGATAAAGGAAGAAGATGTAGTAATTACGATTTCGCATTTAGGATATATTAAACGTACCTCGGCAACCGAGTTTCGACAGCAGCGGCGGGGTGGAAGAGGAGCAATGGGCGGCAAAACCCGCGACGAAGATTTTATTGAGCACCTGTTTGTTGCCTCCACGCATCATACCATGCTGTTTTTTACGGAAAGGGGCCGCTGTTATTGGTTGAATGTTTACCAAATTCCGGAAGGTGAAAAAAACAGTAAGGGACGTGCCATTCAAAACTTGTTGCAAATAGCCCAAGACGATAAAATAAGAGCAATTATTGATATTAAAGACCTTCAGGATGTAGATTTTGTAAAATCACATTACATAATTTTGTGCACTAAAAAAGGAGTAATTAAAAAAACGGCGCTGGCTGATTTTAGCCGTCCACGTCAAACCGGGGTAAATGCCATTACTATTTTAGAAGGCGACCAGCTGCTGGAAGCCAAGCTTACCGATGGCGGGTGCGAAGTAATGATGGCACTGAAAAGCGGCCGTGCCATTCGTTTTCCCGAAGCAAAGGTTCGATCTACAGGGCGGGGCGCCATCGGCGTTGGCGGCATAGAGGTAGATAACGAAAAAGACGAAGTGATTGGTATGATTTGTGTAAACCCAACAACACCCGATAAAACCGTATTAGTAGTAAGCGAAAAAGGGTATGGCAAACGTACCGCTGTAGATGAATACCGCATTACAAACAGGGGAGGGAAAGGCGTAAAAACCATTAATGTAACCGAAAAAACAGGTTCGCTTGTAGGTATGTTGGATGTATCCGAATCGGAAGATTTGATTATTACCTGCAAAAGCGGTGTTACTATCCGGATGAAAGTGGCAAACATCAGCGAGCTGGGAAGAGCCACCCAGGGAGTAAAGCTGATTAGAATCGATGATAAGGACGAAATCGCCGCCATTACGCGTATAGATGTTCAGGACGATGCCGATGCAATACCCGAGGAGATTATTAGTGAGGTGATTGCAGAAAACACAGTTGCTCCGGAGGATACAACTATTACGCCCGTGTCACCATCTGATGAAGAAGAAATTGCTTAATTAATAAAAAAAACAATCAACAATGCGTAAAATAATCGTATTAATGCTTTTTGCGGCCGGCACCAGCACCGCCTTGTTTGCCCAGGATTTTAAAGACGTTAAAGAAAAGCTGGATAAAGGAAAGTACGATGAAGCCAGAGAAAAAATAGATACTGCCCTTGCTGATCCAAAAAATCAAAAGTCTGCAAACGCCTGGTATTACAAAGGGGTGATTTATGGCGAGTTGGCCAAAGATTCCAGCAAAACCGATATGGATTACAGGATGGAATCATTCAACGCTTTAAAAAAATACCAGGAGCTTGATTCGAAAAACATTATGCTGCTCCTAAATCAAAACGCTCATTTCTTTCAACTTTACGAAGGTTATTACAACCAGGGCGCAAAAGATTTTAATGATAAAGCATACGATAAAGCATTTGCGGCTTTTGTAAACGCATTACAAATTAAAGACTACGCTTACGGAAGAGGGTATGAAATAAACGGTTTTAAGTTTGCAGCGCTTGATACCCAATTAGTAAATCTTGCGGGACGTGCAGGTATGCTGGCAAAAATGGAAGACTCTGCTGCGCCTTATTTTGCCATGATAGCCGATTCAAAAATTGCCGGTGAAGATTACAAAGATGTTTACCCTATTTTGGTTGATTATTATACAAGGAAAGGAGACAGCGTAAACAGTGCCAGATACCTTGCAGTTGGAATGGAATTGTATCCTGGAAATCCTTACTGGAATCAAACTAAATTATCAGCTGCCGGAAACGACAGAGCAAAAAGGTTAGAGCAGTTTGAAGAAATGATCAAAGCCGATCCTAAAAACGCAGATCTGTTAGTGGATTATGGAGTGGAATTATTTAGTTTTTTATACGGAAAAGACAGACCAACAGACTACGCCGGAACCCAGGCAAAGTTGGCTACAGCTTTAAAAGATGCCATAGCTCAAAATCCGTCATCGGCATACGCTAATTTTATTATGACGCAGCATTTATCCAACCAGATTTACGACATGGAACAGGATTATAACGCTATGAAAGGAACGAAACCCGACGACGTGAAAAAGAAAACAACACTGAATAAAGAAATACAGGAAAAATTGGAAGAAATGTTTACGTACTCGCTGGCCACATACAATTTGTTTGATAAAATGGACGAATTGAAAGGCACCGACAAAGCAAACTTCAGAACGGTAACTAATCAACTAATTGATTATTACCGAATTAAAAAACAGCCAGAAAAAGCAAAGGTGTACGAACAAAAGTTGACTACACTGAAATAAGAAAAAGCCGGTTAACGCCGGCTTTTTTGTGTTTTACAGAGAAAAGAATTTTTGTTGATATCTGATTCTTATCACTCTTGTCACCAATTATGACGAGCGCTAAAAACCTTTAAAAAGGGGTGATTTATGTAATCAAAACTGTCGGGGGAGTTTAAGCGCCCGCAATTGTTTTTCTTAGGCACAAGTGCTATACTTAAACGTGAATGGAAGGATTGAGAATCTCCAGCTTGAAAGATTGAAAATAACAATAACTTATTAATTAACAATTGTAAAAAATCCTGTTTAACATAATATAAATTATAAGCAAATACAATTTTCCTTTTTAGACTTTCTCCTGGCACAAAAAAATTCCTTATCAAATCCAAATGCGTCATTATAAATCTACTGCCCGGTACGCTTTGTCCGAATCAGCACCAATTCGTTTAAAATCGCCACGCAGCGCCTTTAATGCGTATTTCTCCCGATTAATATCTTTTTTGTTTCTAAAACCAAATTTTTTAAAAACCGGAATTAGTGGGCTCCAGCCCTGAATAGAATCTTGCGCTAAAAAAGTAGCTGCCAATACGGGAAGTGCAAACCAGCGCTTATGAACAAAAATGCCCAAAGCAGTACCAGCAATGGCAAGCACCGCACAATTCAGTTCCACAGTACGCTCCACATCCCATTCTTTTTCCAGTTCGATAATTTTTTTGTCCACCCGCAGGTTGGTTTCTGAGGCCATTTGTTGCGGTGTCCGCCCATTTTTTACAGCGTTGCGGTTAGAATATTCTCCGCTTTCTTTATTAAATTCGTTATCCGGCTGATTCATTCTTATATCTTTAGCTATGCTTATGCAACATTCGTTCCCGCCAAAACACACCAAAAAGGGTCAATAAAGAAGGCGCACTTTTATGGTGTTTGGCACTTCTTTTAAAAGTTGTGCTGCCTGTTTTGATAGTTGCTTATCTACATCTACCACCACATAGCCAATTAAATCGTTGGTTTTTAAATACTGTCCCACAATATTTATATTGTATTTAGATAATTGCCCATTGATATGCGACAATACGCCGGGCACGTTTTTATGAATGTGCAAAATCCGATGAGCGCCCTGCTGTGGCGGTAATGCCAAAGCCGGAACGGTGTGCGAGCCAAGCGAAATACCCTTTTCGAGATATTGCAGCAGCTTTGCACTTACATCTTCGCCAATGTTTTGCTGCGCCTCTTCGGTGCTGCCGCCAATGTGCGGCGTAAGTAATACATTAGGCAGGTTTTGTAGCGGAGTTTGAAAAACATCTCCGTTTTTCTCTGGTTCAATCGGAAAAACATCTACGGCTGCACCACCAATTGGCCGTTTTCAAGGCCTTTTTTCAAAGCAACCAGGTCAACCACTTCTCCCCTTGCATAGTTAATAATGATCGCACCATTTTTACAAAACCGAATATTATTTTTGTTCAGTAATTGTTTTGTTCCTTCTGTTTCCGGAACGTGGAAGGTTACTACATCTGCCGCCTGGAGTAAGTCTTTTAAGGTTCTTGCATCTCGTGCATTTCCTAAAGGAAGTTTTGTTTCTACATCATAAAAAAGCACCTTCATGCCCATTCCTTCTGCCAAAATACTTACCTGCGAGCCAATGTTTCCATAACCAATAATGCCCAGCGTTTTCCCACGCAGTTCAAAAGAACCACTTGCTTCTTTTAACCAAATGCCTTTATGGGCAGCGGCGTTTTTATCAGGCACTTTTCTTATCAGCATAATGGCAGCGCCAATTACCAGTTCGGCTACAGACCGCGTATTGCTGTACGGAGCATTAAAAACGGCAATGCCCTTTTCGGTTGCTGTTTGTAAATGTACCTGGTTTATACCAATGCAAAAGCATCCAATAGCCTGAAGCTTTTTTGCTGCTTCCAGCACCGTTTTATTAACGTCGGATTTAGACCGAATGCCCAAAATATGGCAGGTTTTTATAGCCGTAATCAGTTCGGATTGACTTAGTGCTTTTGTTAGTTTTTCTACCTGCGTGTACCCGTTTTTATTAAAATTACTTACTGCCTCGTCGCTAACATTTTCTAATAACAGCACTTTTATTTTTTCCTTGGGGTAACTTGTTTGGGCATCCATGCTACAAATATGCGCTTCTTTACAATTTGGTTACGTATTTGTAAATGAATAAACCTCTAATTTTACCCTTTTACGAATTCAAATAGTTGAAGTTTTGAAGAAATACTTGCTCCAGTTCATTGTTTTAATTGTTGTTTGCAGTTGTGGCTCAAAAAAGAAAGAAAACCATTTGGCAACCCCTTCGGATTCTGCCCAGGCAGTTCCAATAGCAAAGCTTTCACCGGCGGAAAAAACCAAATATCATACGCTTGTTTCTAACTTTTTAGAATCAAATCTTTTAAGAGGTAGGTTCAACGGCAGTATTCTTGTGGCAAAAGAAGGCGTGCCTGTGTACGAAGAATATCTTGGTTATAAAAATATCAAAACAAAAGATACTCTCACGGCTGAAACACCTCTTCAAATTGCTTCAACATCAAAACCTTTTACTGCTGCGGCTATTCTTCGGCTGGTGCAGGAAGGAAAGTTAGGTTTAAGCGATGCCATAACCAAGTTTTTTCCAGCCTTCCCTTACACCGGAATCACTGTAAAAACACTGCTAAACCACCGCAGCGGGCTACCCAACTATTTATATTACATGGAAGATGGTGGTTGGAACCGGAAAACGCCTGCATCTAACGCTGATGTACTTTCTACTTTAGTAAACTGGCAGCCGCCAAAAGCTTACCGGGCAGATGCGAATTTTAATTATTGCAACACCAATTACGTGTTGCTGGCATTGATTGTTGAAAAAGTAAGCGGACTATCCTTTCCGCAATATTTAAAAAGCACTTTTTTCGATCCATTTGGAATGAAAAACACTTATGTATTAACTCAAAACGATTCTGCACGGCTAACGCCTTCGTACGATGGATATGGAAAAGAATGGCCTCTTGATTTTAGCGATGGACCTTATGGCGATAAAAATGTTTACTCCACACCACGCGACCTCTTAAAATGGGATCAAGCCTGGTACAGGGGCGCGGTGCTAAACCAGCAACTAACAGATTCGGCTTTTACCGGCTATAGTAACGAACGTGCCGGCACACATAATTATGGCCTGGGCTGGCGGCTGCTGGAATTACCTAATGAGAAAGAAG
>JBBSRB010000107.1:0-10644 GCA_038243445.1 Chitinophagales bacterium
AGCAACAAGACTATCGGAGCGTTAATTTTGATAGTTTAATTGGGGGTTCCAATCGGGGTCGGGTTCTTCGTTAATATTGATGGTTTGTATTACAAAACGGGCACTGTCTGATTGCGGAAACGTAACCCGAAAAATTCCGCTTTTATCCCCTGCTGCTATTTCTGTTTTTATTTTACTTTTTTCTGTGTTGCCGGTAATTACCGAGTAGTAATAAGGTGTAGCTATTTCATTGATATGGCTATAAGCTACATGCCGGTCTTTTGGCTGCACTTTTAAAGTACCTACCTGCGGCATAAATGATACGTAACCATAATCACCCATCCACAAATTGGGTTGATGGGTGGCAATAAAACTCATGATGGTTTTATCCTCATATTCGTAAGGCATTCTGCTTACCTGGTTTTCTCTTGTTTGCGCCGTAAAATTAGTCATGGCAAAAGGCACATTTACACAAGGTATTAAACCAGCAGCGCCCCATCGGGCGGTACCAATGTACGAGTTCACATAATCAAGCCCTTGTTTCGATTTTGGCTGCGCACCAACTATAAAAGACGCAAAAACAAAAAGAAATAGAAAGTAGAAAGCGTATTTTTTCACTAATCTAATTTTTAAAAGTTACTGGAATTTTGAACATGAAATCCATAAAAATTTAACGCTTGTTAAAAAAAGATGCGGAGTAAAAAAGAGCACGACCTACAAGCCCTTTTCTTTTTTGCTCCGCAGCCATTATGTTTTTTTTACCAGCCTGGATTTTGAACTAAGGTGGGCACTTTATTAATTTCCGCCTGCGGAATAGGCCATAGATAATGCTTTTTCTCAAATACCCTTTTTTCAATGATTGTACGGGTGTAGTAACGATTATCCTGAAAATAACTTCCTGCCTCTACATTCATACCGGTAATGATTTTATTATCGGTTATTTCAGCAATTTTCCAGCGATGAGTGTCGAAATAACGGTGTGTTTCAAAAGCCAGTTCAATTCTTCTTTCATGCCTGATTTTTTCTCGCATTTGTTCTTTCGACAACCCTGCTTCCAGGTTAGGTAAGCCAGATCGTTCGCGGATAGCATTCACATATTTATATACATCTGCAACGGGTCCGCTCGCTTCATTCAACGCCTCTGCATAATTCAAATACAATTCGCCCAAGCGGAAAAAGATCCAGGTTTTTAAAGTAAATTTTCCTTGCACCACATCTACCGTAGGATCGGAAAATTTACGGAGTAAGTAACCAGTGGGAGTAAAATCCGGTCCTGTTTTTCTACCATCTCTACCTAAAATCATAAACTCAATTCTTCTGCCTCTCCAAATCGCTTCGTTGTAAGTAACCGTTGCATAAAAACGAGGCTCCCGGTTTACATACATATTTCTAATGTCTGAAGGATAATAACCAAGAGGACTTGCCGTTGGCGTATAACCATCTTCTATATAACCCGATGCGGCATTAATAATTGGAGAACCGTCAGAGTTATACCCTGTAATTGGTGTTTGTCCGTCTGCCATTTGGTAGGCGTCCACAATTTCCTGCGTTGGTGCCAAACCCGACCAACCGCCCATTCCGTTTGGTGTAGCAGTGCGTTCAAACTGATCGAAAACCCCCATGTTACGGGCAAATAAGATTTCGGAGTTGTTGCGCACTAAAAAAAGTTCCTGATAGCTTTTTACGGGATTATTATCGGCTGCTCGATAAAGTCTGTAACCGCTTGCTTCAGCTGCGGTAATGGCAGCTTTGGCACTGTTTGCCGCCACGCTCCAGGCGTCCGCTTTAAACTCCGGAAACAGTTTGGTGCCGTCGTGGTCGGTACAATTTTGGTAGTCGGGATTGCCGTTCCATAACGGACTTGCACTGTAAAGCATTACCCTTGCTTTTAAAGCCAGTGCTGCTACACTGGTAACCCTTCCCAAATCTCTTGCTTCAGAGTTGGGTCGTAACATTGCGGCGGCTTTATCGCATTCGTCTGCAATAAATTTAATGCCTTCGGAAAGTGGCATTCTTTTAATTTGTTTAAAATCTTCGTCGCTTTGGTAGGTACGATCCATAATGGGAACCGGACCATAAACACGCATCAACAAAAAATGATAAAAAGCTCTTAAAAACGTTGCTTCGCCAATCCATTGCTGGCGGTCGGGTTCGGCCATTGGTACTTTAGAAACATTTTCTAAAAACACATTTGATTTCCGAATTGCCTGAAAACTGTTGGTCCAAATTTCGGTCATGGTGTTATCGGGTGCCCACGAACCATTGTTCATAAACCTGCTGAACACATCGGTATAAGGCATTTCCATTTCGTCGGCTGCGCCAACAAAAGGATTGTTGCCCCAGGAGTTTGCAAAATTCATTTCGGCCGGAAGGTTTCCGTAAATACCGGTTAAAAAAGATTCTGCGTATTGTCTTTTTGAAAACACATCCTGAATGGTTAAATCTTCATCCGGTGTTTTATCTAAAAAATCTTTTTTACAGGACAGTCCACCTGCACTCAGCAGCGCAAATAATATAATTGCTTTTAACTTTGTCATTTTTTAAAAATTAATTTTTTCAACAATAATTAAAATGTTACCTGTAATCCTGTATTAATAATCATTTGTATAGGGTAGGCATTGTCCGATTCCGGATCAATTACTTTTAATTTATCCCAGGTGTATAAATTGGTTCCGTTAACAAACAGGCGAACCGAGTTTATTTTTATGCGGTTCAATAAAGGTTTTGGCAACGTGTAGCCTATTTCTGCATTGCGCAATCGTAGGTAGCTCGCGTCTCTTTGCCAAACTGTAGAACGTCTGAAATTAATTACGTTATTACCATCGCTTACAGCAGGATAACGAGCCGTTTCGGCCGTTTCAGGTGTCCAGCGATTATCGTAGTATTCTCTAAAAATGTTGAATACACCGCTGCCTTCGTTAAATGGATAAAAATTACGACCTTCTAAAAACACACTGGTACGTGCTGCGCCTGTAAAATAAATACTGGCATCCACACCCTTCAAAGCAACAGTGCTTCCAAATCCATACATAATCTGTGGAGTTCTTGCGTAGCCAATAGGTACCTGATCGTACGTATCTATTTTGCCATCGCCATTTATATCTACGTAGCGAATATCGCCAGGCCTTGGTGTGCCGCCCAATGCTGATTGATCGGCCCATTTGCTAATATCACTCGCAGCATTAAAAAAGCCATCTGCAATAAAACCGTAAGGCTGATCTATTGACTGACCCTTGCCGGAAAGATAATTGTACAAAGGAGTGGGTTCGTCGTTTTCAATTACTTTGTTTTTAGCGTACGTGTAATTTACCCGAAAGGAATAATAAAGGCCTCTTTTTGTGGTGTTTCTGGCTTCCAGCAACGCATCAAAACCATGGTTTTTCACTTTGCCTAAATTACCATACGGAATACTTTGCGGCAGGAAACCAGTTATAGCCGGAATGGTTGCGCGTTGCAATAAAATGCCTTCGCGCCGCTCGTTAAAGAAATCGGTTTGTATGGTAAGTTTACTGCCAAACATTTCTAAATCAAAACCTGCATTTGCTTTTGTAGCTACCTCCCAGGTAACGTTTTCCACTCCAATTTGGTCTTCGGTAATGCCATTCCAAAATTGCTGTCCATCGCCAAAATAGTAAGGCGAATTGTTTGGGTTGCGGTTGATGGTGGTTAAAAATAAAAACCGGTTACCGCCTATCTGATCGTTGCCTACCTGCCCATAAGAGCCACGGAATTTTAAATTGTTCACCACATTTAACTTCCAGAAGTTTTCGTTAGATACTACCCAGCCGGCAGAAACCGATGGAAAAAATCCATAGCGTTTTCCTTTTGGAAAATTTTCCGAACCGTTGTAACCCGCGTTAAATTCTAACAGGTACTTGTTTGAATAATTATAACTTAAACGTCCTGCTAACCCTTGCCGGCGGTAAGGCAGATTTAAAATAGAAGTGCCCGCTGTAAGATTGTTATAATCTCGCTTATTATATAAAGCCATGCCAGATACTTCGTGGGCACCAAACTTTCTTTCATAATTAATAATGCCTTCTGTATAAATAGCCTGGGTGGCAGATTGAATTATTTGGTAGCCTAAAGGTTGTTCTTCGCGCACCAGCGAATACATATCATCGCCCACTGCATCTTTTCCTAAATATTGTTTTACGCCAAATATTTTATACCTAAGCGCTTTGTTATGGCTATAATAATCGTAGGCAAATTTACCGCGGAATGACAAGCCTTTGGTAACCAACGAAGACAGATCGTAATTTACACCAAAGGTGCCCTGAAGGGTACTGTGTTTTTCGTTTGAATAACCGGTTTGGGTTGCTTGGGCCCATGGGTTAGAACCAATGTACACCGCAGATCCTCCCGGTGAACCATCGGGGTTGCGTACCGGAAAAGCAATAGGTGACGTATTGGTAGCACCACTAAAAATACCGTCTGCTCCACCGCCGGGGTAATTGCGTTGGTCAATAATGCCACCAAGGCTAAGATTAACCACCAGACTTTTAGATAAGTTCACATCTACATTAGAACGGAAGTTGTACCGTTTTAAATTAGCATTGGTATTGTACGAATTAAAGTTGTCTTCTTTGTAAATACCATCCTGTACCGAATAACCAACGTTGGTAAAATAGCGCACTACATCGGTACCACCGGTAATGCTTAAGTTATTAATGGTTTGATAAGAGGTTTTTTTAAACACGGTATCAATCCAGTTTACATTCGGGTATAGATAGGGATCAGAACCTGATTTATATTTTTCAATTTCTTCGGCTGTCCACCTTGGAGCTTTGCCAACGTTTATCAATCCTTCGTTCATGAGCATTGCATAGTCGGCACCACCTATATAATCTCTTTGGCGCAGGTTGGTCAGCGAAGCAAGTTCGGTGCGAAGAGTGATTTTTGGTTTTCCGGGTTTTCCCCTTTTTGTATTGATTAATATTACTCCGTTAGCGCCCCGAACACCATATACGGCGGTGGAAGAAGCATCTTTCAATACAGAAAAACTTTCAATTTCCTGCGGGCTGATGTTGTTTAAATCACGCTCTACACCATCTACCAAAATTAAAGGGCTGCGGTTTACCCATGTACCTAATCCTCTGATGATAATTCCAGCGGCATCGTAGCCAGGCTCGCCCGAGCCTTGCCTTGAAATAATGCCGGGCAGCTTACCAGCAATAGCGTTTGAAAGCGAAGGGGTAGAAGTTCGTTCCATTTCCCTTGCCGTGATAGATGAGATAGCCCCGGTTACCGATACTTTCTTTTGTGTTCCAAAACCAACTACCACTACTTCGCCGAGCCGGCCTGCTTCGGCATCAAGTTGTAACCTGATAATTATTTCTCTTTGTGTGCCTACTTTTATTAACCTTGTAGTATAGCCTACAAACGAAACTTCTAATGAGTCGTTCTCGTTTTCAATCTGCAGGATGAACCGTCCGTTAGCATCAGTAGACGCTCCGCGGGATGTATTTAGAACCCTTACCGATACACCGGTAAGCGGATCTCCTTTTTCATCTACAACCCTTCCGTTTAAAACCCAATCCTGAAAAAAGGGGGCTCCGGCTGCAGATGCCATAAAAGGAATAGCCAGCAGAATGGTAAGCAGTGCATTTTTGTAGTTAAAAAAATTTCTCATACTGTTTTAATTAAATCTTTAAAGTGGTTGCTTTATAAGTGCAGTTATTGACCGTGTTTATCAAAATAGAAAACATCGTTACCGTCCAGCGTACGATTGCCCATTAAAGCAATGTTTGTTTTGCCTTCGGTAGCATCGTAACCCCATACGTCAAAAAGCTGCCGGTCCGGTCCTAAACCTACATTTACAATAGCAAATTGCAAGGTGTTGGGCACGTTTTCCAACATCCAGCGTTGGGTGGCATCTGCATCGTTTCGGGTTCGTTGTGCTGCGCCGTACCAGGGTTTGCTGGCATCTGGCCAACCATATTGTGGTTGCCGATCAAACGACGGCCCGATTACTTTCCCGCTGCCGCGGTTTTCTAACCGGAAAATATTATTTGTTGAAACAATTTTCCACTGCTGATATTTATTGTTGGTGTCTTTCACTTGCTGTTGCAGCAAAGCCCCATCTATATTGGAATTGTTTTCGACACCCAAAACGTTTTGACTACCATTCAAATGCAGGCGGATATAATAATATGCATTTGGATCGAAGCGGCCACCAGGACCTAATAATTGCTCGCTGTTTATATTAACAACCGTAATGCTTTTTGCCTTGTTTAACGAGTACTTCGAAGGTTCGTAAATTTCTACAGCTACCAGCAGCTTTTTACCGTAGTTGCTGCGAATGGCGGCCATGTTTACCGCCAGGTCAAAGCTTTCGCCAAGGCTGCCCTCGGAAACGGTAACTTCTGATTCAAGAGTGTAAGCAGTAGCAGGCAGCGCCATAGCATTTGAAAAGGCACCGCTTTGCAAAATCTTGGAAACCGTATCGGTATTCACCCTGATTTTTACGGTGTACCCTTCGCGGCTTTCCATACCTGATCGCAGTACACTTAAGGGTATGTGCAAAACCTGGTTAGCCGTATCTATTGTGTAATTGAAGGCGTTGTTAATAGCGGGTACAGAAAATGTTCCATTAGCGCCATCAGAGGTCATAGAAGCCTGAGGCATAAAAAGAGAAACCGTACCAAATTTTGTTTCTTCTTTTTTACAGGCAGAAAAAAAGAGAAGCAAAGCAAAAGCATTTAGCAGACTGCGGTAAGTAAATTTCATTGTTTTGATCTTTTTTGATGTTTTGAACATGTTTGAAATACATGCGATATCGATTTAAAATGAAGGATGGGTGTAAATTGAGGAACCGCTTAGCTGGTATCGTTATTTTTCATATAGCGAAAGGTTAGCAATGTATAAACTGATAATACAACTTGTATTTACAAGTAATATTATGTAATATTCTTTATTTACCAAAAAAAAATTTATTTATTGAAGACTTACGGTATTATACCACTTTTTGTACCTGGTTCTTTTACCCTGATATTTGAAATTGTGTAGAGGTAGCTTGTCTTTTAATCCTGTTTTAACAAATGAAGTCTTGGAGCAAAAAGTCCTATAGGTAATTCAAAGGGCAGAAGGAAGTACAAAGCATAATAGCTTCTTATTAAATTTGCTTCTCTAAGGCAGCAATTTTATGTTGCAAAGCATCAGTGGAATTGAGCTGATCTGACGTTAGCTTTTTCGTTGAACTGTTCATACTGCTGCTATTTAATTTTGCCTGTTTTTGAGTTAACGGCAAGTTATGAATACCCTGGTGAATCAGGACCCATTTGCAGTTTGTGGTGCGGCTTATGTCATACTTATTTGATGATTCCTGAAGTCGCCACCGTGCGTTAAATACTCGTGAATAATCTGTGTTTTTAAGTCAAAAAAATGGTTGAATTTTAATCAACCTATTCCAGGATGAGACACTATCATTGACAGTAAACGGTTATCGTTTTTCTCCTGTGTTTACCTCCGTTTCTACAGAGGTTTGTTTTATGAGCCCTACTTACACTTTAACCATAGCTCTAAATAATTCGGAGAATAAAAAAAGTACCGTTGACACCGTTTTATTATCCTTCATTTACGCGTAACCTGTGGCTTCATAGATTGTCTTTTCGTGTTTGATCAGCGACACATTGTTTTTATCAGGTAGGTGCAAACCCCAAATGTGTACAGTATGCATTTTGCCCGTGATTACACGTGTAATCACGGGAATGTACTTGCATTTTTCGCAATAGATATAGAGAAAATTGATGCTTGCGCTTTAGCATTACAAAGTGATATCGGAGTCCGTCCTACAATATAGCACCACTACCGAAAACGCTATTGAAGCTCCACGATAATGATGACGTTTTGCGCGAGAAGATATTTCCCTTGTTTATTACGTTTATCGGAAAAAAGCGTAGCATGCAAAAATGCAGAGAATGCAGTGCATTAGACCCATTTATCAAAATAAGACTTAGGCGTTGAAACTCGTGTTTACTCGTATTTACTCGTGTTTTCTCGTGTAATCACCCGTGTTGATGTACAGTTATCGGAAACTTGATTATTGAGTGTAAAGAATATTTTTATTTCGTTTCGCACATCTATTTCGGTGCTTTATTACCATGAGATTCGGATGACAAGTTGCAATGGAAAACACGGTGATAAACCGGATTTTAAAATTCCGATAAGTCATTTGTTCTATTACGGTAAAAACTCGTGATTACGCTGATTTTTTTAACAGGTAAACATGAGCTAATAAATCTCCGCATCGTTGCACAAAATTTCCGCTTTTAGACGATACTGTCCGTGGTTAATAACGCATTCAACTCATACGCCTTCTGAATGCTTTTACGTGTGATCCCGATAAACTCCACTAATCCATTTACTGGCAGTGTTCTTTTCGTCCTTTTGAGGCGATAACACTGGAGAGACGGACGTGTGTACATAGCCCATCCCGCAAGTCCCCTACCCTTTTGTATGGCGCTGTAAAACGGCCTGTCTCTGGCAACTGTTTACGAAAATTACAATCATGACTTTTAAATAGATCGTGGTTGAAAATTGTTTACCGTCCTATGGTTATTTTGACTGCATGTTACATTGAAATACTTTTATTTACCTTTTTTCCGAGTTGGTGACGATTAAACCGCCAACATCGGTTTCTCGCAATACGAGCAGACGAATAAGGGCTAACCATTGGAACACAATTGAACTTTTGTGCTTAGTTAGGCCAATGGAAGAACCGTTCAAGCCATCAATTTTGTGAGCGTACGTAATCAGAATACATTCAACGCTTTGTTTTTCTAAGGCATATTGAATGAACAAAAGGTTGACAAATAGATTAGTTCAGGAGACTGATCTTGAAAGATATCGAGAAGAAATTATTTATAATCTGCTAAAACATCGAATTGATTAAAGATTTCGACAAGTGTCTTTGAATTTTATGAGTACAATCGGAATATCTTGTTTGGTAATAATGTGATCGGTACTTCGCAGCTTTGGCGATTAGATTTATTGGTAGTCCTTATGCCAGGGACTAAAATTTCTCCTCGGAAGTAGACTGTTGCCTGTGCGTAGGAACAAGACAGGCTCTTTTGCAAGGTTAGCTATATGTAACGGCTTGTGTGCCCGACTTGGTATATAAATCATCTTAATTTACCAGCTACTTTAAATAGGCGGTAACCCCAACTCTCTCAAAAACCCATTATGTTTATCCCTTGCCTCGGTCGCATTCTTTTCAATATCAACCAACTTTTGATGTACCTCCTCTAATTTGATTGTTTCTTCGTCTATAGAAGTACTTACATATCGTGAAATATTGAGGTTGTAATCATTCTTCGCAATTTCTTCCATTGAAACACGGCGGGAATAACGCTCTTCTTCGGTTCTGTCTTTATAGGTGTTTACGATTTTTTGGATATCGTTTGGTTCTCCCTCTTCTCCATCACGTAAACGGTTTTGCCGTTTGCCTTTTTCAAAATGACCGCTGGCATTAATAAACAGTACATCATCAAATTTTTTGCACTTTTTCAAAACCAAAATACATACTGGAATTCCTGTTGAGAAAAACAGGTTGGCTGGTAAACCAATCACCGTATCTACATTGCTGTCTTTTAGAAGTTTGGTACGAATACGTTCTTCTGCACCACCGCGGAATAATACGCCGTGAGGTAAAATAATAGCCATCGTTCCTTCTTTGCCTAAGAAGTGAAAACCATGTAATAAGAATGCAAAATCGGCTGCCGACTTGGGTGCAAGACCATAACTTTTAAAACGAAAATCTTCACCTAATACTTCTGATGGTTCCCAGCGATAACTGAATGGTGGATTGGCAACAACGGCATCAAACTCCATCTTCTTTGCCGGGTTCATTTCATTGAGTATATCCCAATCGTTGGATAGAGAATCGCCATGATATATTTCGAACTCTGTATCTTTTACCCCATGCAACAGCATGTTCATGCGGGCTAAGTTGTAAGTGGTGATGTTTTTTTCCTGACCGTATATTTTTCCAATCGTTCCGCCGTGGTCGGTCAATCGCTTGCGGACATTTAATAATAAGGAGCCAGATCCACATGCAAAATCCAATACCTTATCCAGCTTTGCTTTTTTGCCTAAAGATGGGTCCTGGCTGTCTAACGTAACGATCTCGGAAAGTATAGTTGAGATCTGCTGTGGTGTGTAAAACTCTCCGGCTTTTTTACCTGAACCTGCGGCAAACTGACCTATGAGGTATTCATAAGCATCGCCCAAAATATCGCTACTGGTAGAGAACTTAGCAATGCCTTCTGCAATTTTTTGAATGATGGTGCAGAGCCTTGCATTACGGTCTGTATATGTTTTGCCCAGCTTTTCCGAATCTAGATTAATTTCCGAAAACAAGCCCTGGAAGCTGCTGTCGAAAGAATGGTTTTCAATGTATTTAAACCCTTCCTGCAATGTGTGCAGCAACTCACCGTTTTGCTTCCTTGCCATATCTGCAATGCTGCTCCATAAGTGTTTTGGCTCTATTACATAATGCACTTTGCGGCGCATCTGTTTTTCAAATTCCGGGATATCTGCTTCGTTGGCTGCATACCATGCCGCTAACGGTGGACGTTTATCTTCTTTATCTAAATGGGGATAATCGGAGCCTAACTCTTTTTTGGCGGCTGCTTCGTAGTTGTCGGATAAATAACGTAGAAACAG
>JBBSRB010000108.1:0-10621 GCA_038243445.1 Chitinophagales bacterium
ATATCCTATGAAAAACCGAGGTAAATATAATAGCCGTTTTTTTAAGATGCAAGCAAAGGTTGCATTTTTTTTATTTTTAATACCCGAATAAGGAGTAGCAATTGCGAAAGAGTTGAAGATCAAACAGTAAGGATGAAACAAAAACAAAAAATCTTTCAATTAATAACCCTCTTTTTAGAGTTTATATAAAGGGCTTTTAAAAAAGAAGAGCCAAGGTAGAAACCTTAGCCCGTTTTTAATCCGTACCCTATGAAAACTAGTTCAAATGTAGTGCTTAATCAGGTCTATTGAGAAGAATCCATTAATTTTTTCAGAAATAATAAAACCAGTCGTATTTCAAGCAGGCGCTGGTTTAAATCCTAGTTGCAAAAGTATAAATAAAATACCCAAAATATCCTTACTAGAACGTACCGCTTAACTTAAATGCTTTTCACAACAGCAGGTTTCTTCCCTTCAAAAATATTTTCTTCTTCTAAATACTCGTAAACAGTTGTATGAACAGATCCATTAAAACGATACAAATCTTTTCCCTTGCCTCCTAAAATGATGATTTTTATTTTTGAATTTAAATTTTCATCTATAATAAATGCATCGTTGCCACCGAGCGCTGCAAGGGTAATTTCCACAGTTTCTTTGTGGATAAAAGTTCGTTCATACAATTTACGTCCTTCTTTTCCGTCCTCCTTATCGTACACTACAAGATGTAGCCCGGCGCCTGAAGCTTTAAATTTAAATATTTCGGCCTTATCGGTGCCATGTACCGCAACGGTGTTGGCCAGAAAAGAATAATACTCCATTCCGGCTGTGCTTAGGTCGTTTCGCCGTTTTTTCAACTTGCCCTCAATTTCTTTTCCACTAATGGCATAAATATTTGAGGGCATTTTTCTTACTGCTTCTTCAATTACGCTATCGGTAAGTGCCTTTTGGGCATCGTTGATAATGCCGTTCCATTGATCTCTGTCTAGCTCGTTTAAGAAAGTTTCATCAAAATTCCAGGCTTTAAAATTAAGGTCGGTTAATTTTTTAAGATTGCTTCTAAAGCCAACAAAATGCCGCGCAGCCACATACCGCGCAATCCTAATTAATATACCATTTGAATTGAAAAAAGCCTGATCGCGATCGCGGGGAATGGCGTAATAATATTTAGCGCCAGCAGAATCTTTATCGCCCCAGCGCCACTGATCAGCATGACGGTCCCAATCGGCTACCAACATGTCCAGCAATCTTGCTTTTAATACCTCCGTTTGTATTACCTGGTGATCGTTTTTCTCTACCAAATCTTCCAGCATTTTTTCAGTACCTTTCGTATCGGTGTTATCGGGCGTTGGCTCTCGTTCTTCTAAATAACAAAGTGAGTGTTCAAAAATACTTTTGTACGGCTGCAGGTTTTCATCAGACGGAATATAATAAAGCGTAGGCACGGGCACCACAATACCAATTGCGTTTGCTAAAGTTGGAATTGTAAGTGGCGCATACGGGTGCGCTGCCGACACCATATCTTGTACCACCCTTTCGGCAATTGTGTTTTTAAGTAAGGGTGGCAAATTTGGCTCTACGTTTTTTTCTACTGTGCGCAACACCCACTCCTGCCCTTTTTTATCTTTTAATCGGAGCGATTTGGTTTGTTTGCCGCCGCCTAATTGCAAAATGGTAAAACCCATTTCTTTTATTCTAAATACCGGAACCTCTACAGGCGTTGACCACTCTTTACGATAATTAGAGCCAAGAATCAGCCGCTGAAAGAAAGTTGGATTGGTGTACTGGCCCGAGGCTGCAGCCTTTACCCGCGCACTGCCCGAAACCGGCGTAGGCAATTGAGCGGAAGTGGAATAAAGAAAAAACACACAAAAAATTACCGGCAATAATTTATTCATTACTTTTTACTAGAAGATACTTTACGGAAAAACAAACAATTGCTTTCTACCCTTTTAAAAACCTTTTTAAGTCATCCATGGTCGGCCTAGTGAACTTTTATTGAGCAGGCACTCTTTGCCAGGTTTGCACCAGTTCGGCACTGGAAGCTGTAGAGCCGGTGATTCTAATTTCGTCGGTGGTTAATACGGTTAAAGTTGCCGGCTTATATAAGGTAGCACCTTCGCAGGCATTTACCAGCGTTTCTATGGTAAATGTACCAGAACCTGTGTTTTTTATGGAACGCCATAAAACATCTTTTTCCCGTAGACAATAGGTATTATTATTTAAAGTGCGTGCAGTGCCGTTTGAAAATCCCGGAACTACTTGCACAACTGTGCCTTCCATTGCTTTGTTATCTGATGTAGAAGCCAACCGCCAATTGCCGTTTAGCGAAAACAAACCGCCGCTTGTATTTGTAGGAATGCTTTTTAGCGTATCGCATTGTGTAAAAATGGTTACTATTGCGGCACTAAGAATTACCATGAATCGTTTCATACGTTGTTTTTTAAATCACTATTCATTAACTGTGCCAAGGGTAAAAAAGCGCACACTATGAAACTTAGCATTTGGACTATTGGGAAAGCCCATGAAACATACATAAAAGGGGGTGTGGAAGAATTTACAAAAAGAACTTCAAAATATTTTGCCCTTGAGTGGCTGATACTTTCGCCGCCAAAAAATGCAGGACTGATGACGGAACGCGAGCTAAAGAAAAAAGAATCAGAACTTGTTTTCTCGCATTTAAAACAA
This sequence comes from Chitinophagales bacterium, assembly GCA_038243445.1. Taxonomy (GTDB): domain Bacteria; phylum Bacteroidota; class Bacteroidia; order Chitinophagales; family Chitinophagaceae; genus Flavisolibacter. The sequence continues at coordinate 2,665 of JBBSRB010000108.1, forward strand.
GACGATTTTTTGGTGGCGCTTGATGAAAAGGGAGCCCAATTTACATCGGAAAGTTTATCAATTTTTATAGAACAAAGGGCGAACGCCAGTACCCGGAACGTAGTGTTTTTAATTGGCGGCGCTTATGGTATAGATAAATCCGTTCTTTCAAAAGCCCAATTAAAATGGTCGCTTTCGCAATTAACTTTTCCCCACCAGTTGGTGCGCTTAATTTTAGCTGAACAACTTTACCGCGCCTGCACTATTTTGCGCAACGAAAAATATCATCACAAATGAAAGATAGTGTTCGTTTTATTACTATCCTTCTTAGTTTTTAATTTTTAATTATTCTTCATGCAGCTATCCATAACCATCGCCATTATTATTATTACCGCACTTGTTTCCGTTGGTGGCTTCTCTAATCAAAAAATAATAAACGATCTTATCTTTTATCCGCCGGCAGTAAGTGTTCAAAAGCAGTGGTACCGGTTTTTTTCATGCGGTTTAATTCATGCCGATTTTACGCATCTTATATTCAACATGCTTTCTTTTTACTTTTTCGGACGGCTGGTAGAAAGTGCTTTTGAACAGTTTTTTACCGGCACCGGAAAATGGCTTTACCTCCTAATGTACATCAGTGCGCTTTTTGTTTCGTTGCTGCCCACTTATTTAAAACACATAAACAATTACAGCTATCGCAGCCTGGGCGCATCGGGCGCTGTTAGTGCTGTTATTTTTGCCGGACTGATGCTTGCGCCTGCTGAAAAAATTTATCTTTTTTTTATACCTATTGGAATACCGGGGTTTATTTTTGCGCCGCTTTACTTACTGCTTACTGCTTATATGGATAAAAAAGGAAGCGGCAACATTAACCACTCGGCGCACTTGTGGGGCGCTTTATACGGCGTGGCTTTTGTTGTTGCCGTTGGCTACGCTGCGGGGTACAATATTATCAGCTATTTTGTGGCTTCTGTGCGCGGCTTTCTTGGGGTTTAATTAAAAGCTGCAGCACTTCTTTTGTTGTATCGCTTACTCTAAAACGGTTGTCAATCCGATGGTTAATAACCCAAATTATTTTTTTGTTCATTTCCAATACCCACACTTCTTCCTTATCCTTTTTCGATAGTTTTTCATCAATAAAAAAGCGGGCTAATTTTTTCTTTTTCGTCATACCAAGCGGGTAAAAATAATCGCCTTCTTTCCAATGACGAAGCAGCAGCGGAAACGTTATTGCATCCGCATTTAAAAACGCCATCTCTTTTTTGGTACTTAGTTGTATATCTTCCTTTTTTATGTTATGTATAGATAGGATACTGTTGTCAAACGTTATCTCTCTGTCCTGTTTTTCAATCACAATTATTTGCTGATCATTTCGGTTTAGCGGCGATATAATCAGCCACGCCCTGTTGCGCAAAATGCGGTGCGTGGCCGATGTAATGTACTTGCCGCTTTCGCTTATTAACAGCTTTGTTATTTGAGGCACCTGCAAAGCAGAAAAACCAAACTCTTTGCTAATTTCAAAAACAATCGTGTGTAACGGAATAGCTTTGCTTAACTTCAAAACAGCAATAAAAACCTCTTTGCCCCGAAACTGGAGTAGTTTTTTTTTGTGCTCTTCAATCGCCTGTTTGTAAAGAACTTCTACCTCGCTAAAGCGCACAATATTTTGAGCAAGGTTTTGTTTTACCGCTGGAAATACAGACTCTATTTGCGGTAGTAATGTTTGCCTGAAGAAGTTGCGTGTATATTCTATTTTATCGTTGCTGCTATCGTGCACCCAGCTTATGCCCTTTTCTTGAGCATAAGCCATTAGCGCCTCTTTTGAAGCCCACAGCAACGGCCGAACGATCTTATTTCGTTTTGGTTCAATAGCCCGCAAACCAGTAGCGCCGGTGCCTTTAAAAAAGTTCATTAAAAGGGTCTCTATATTATCATCTAAATGGTGCGCTGTTACAATGTATTTAAGTAGTTGATGAGTTGACGAATGAGCATTGAACCCTGAATATTGAACATTTGTATTTTCTTCTCCCTTTAAAAGTTCATAAAACCAATTATATCTTAATTCCCGCGCCGCTACTTGTATCGAACATTTATTTTCGGCAGCGTAACTTTTAGTATCAAAAATCTTTACAAAAAGGGGTACTTCCAAGCGCTCGCTTAACCCTTTTACAAACTCCTCGTCCCGTTTGCTTTCATTGCCGCGTAAATTAAAATTGCAATGTGCTATAGAAAACAAATAGCCTGCTTCTTTACATAAAAAGCAAAGCACTACCGAATCTACACCGCCGCTTACGGCCAACAGCAAATGATCAGTTTTTTGAAACAGGTTCTTTTTAGTAACGTACTCAGTAAACTGTTGTAAAAGGGTCAATGGAAAAATATAAAAAATGAATGCAAAAATTAAACAAAGTAATTAAAAAGTCAGGTCTTCGTACGCCGAACGAAGTTCGCTGAATGCATGGTTATCACCCGCCGCCTTTGCTTTTTCCATTCCGGTTTCGTACACATTTATGGCCTTTTCTTCGTTGCCGATGCGCTCCAGTAATTTTGCCAGGTGATAATAGGTTCCAATATAATTTTCGTTTATCAGGAGCACTTCTTCAAATTGTTGTTTTGCAGCCGCCTCGTTACCCAGTTTCACATATTCGAGGCCAAGGGCGTGTTTGACAAAACAATCGTTTGGCGCCGATACTAAAAACTGGTTTAAGCGTTCAATCCGTTCCATTTATTTAACCCTTTTTACGATAAATTTGTAGCTTATATTTGCATTTAGTTGCATAAACAACTACTTTCACTCTAAACACATGATATGAAAATTTTGGTGTGCATAAGTAAAACGCCCGATACAACGGCAAAAATAGCTTTCACCGATAACAACACGAAATTTGCCGAAGCCGGCGTTCAATGGATTATTAATCCGTACGATGAATGGTATGCACTTGTTCGGGCTATTGAACTAAAAGAAGCCGATGCTTCCACCTCTATTCATTTAATAAATGTTGGCGGCACCGATGCAGATCCAATCATTCGTAAAGCACTGGCGCTAGGTGGTGATGAAGCCATTCGTGTGAACACAAACCCTACAGACCCTTACCTTGTAGCAGCACAGATTGCTGCAATTGCAAAAGAAGGAGGTTACGATTTAATTTTAACCGGCAAAGAAACAATAGATTACAACAACGGCTCGGTTGGCGGCATGCTGGCCGAAATGCTTGACTTGCCTTATATTGCCCTGGCTACAAACCTTCAAATAGCAGGCACAACAGTAACGGCAAAAAGAGAAGTGCAAGGCGGCGAAGAAACCTTAGAAGTGGCGCTGCCGGTGGTTGTTAGCTGCCAAAAGGGAATGGCCGAAGCACGTATACCCAACATGCGCGGTATAATGGCTGCACGCACAAAACCCCTAAAAGTAGTGGAACCTGTGGCGGTAGAATCGTTGACCAGCGTAAAAGAATTTACGTTGCCACCAGCAAAAGCAGGTGTAAAGTTAGTATCGGCCGATAATGTAGAAGAACTGGTTCGGTTGCTGCACGAAGAAGCAAGAGTAATTTAATTATGAGATAAAGAAAGTTCTTTAATTAGTAAATAAGTTATATAGCAAGCAACAGTAATTCTAATCATAGTCGGTTGCAAGTTTACACCGGACTTGATCCGTTACACTGCTGTACATTCTGAATAAAACTGAACGACAAATTGAAAGTCTGAACGTGAGCCATCATTTTCAAATTTTCATTTTTTAAAAATTCAAATCAAATAAAATGAGCGTTTTAATTTTTATAGAACACACCGAAGGACAAATAAAAAAAGCCTCTACGGAAGCACTGAGCTACGGTGCACAACTGGCTCAGCAAATGGGCACTGCTGCCGAAGGACTTGTGCTGGGCACGCCTACAGACGATTTAGCCTCTTTGGGAAACTTTGGTGTAACTAAAATTTACCAGGTTCAAAACGATGTGTTGCACCAGTTTGACTCGCAGGTGTATACAAAAGTAATTGCGCAAATAGCCGAAGAAACAGGCGCCACTACTATTATATTTTCTAACAATGCGGCTGGAAAATCGCTGGCGCCCCGGATAGCAGTACGGTTAAAAGCAGGATTGGTTTCTGGCGCAACAGCACTGCCCGACACAAGCAACGGCTTTGTGGTTCGCAAAACTGTTTTTTCGGGTAAAGCATTTGCTACCCTTTCGGTTACCAGTCCGCAACAGGTAGTTACGCTAAACGTAAACTCGTTTACCATTAAAGAAGTGGGTGGTACGGCTGAAATCATTCAAAAAACACCACAGGTAGATACGCCAAAAATAAAAGTAATAAACACAACAAAAACCAGTGGCTCAATAGCGTTAACCGAAGCTGAAACGGTAGTAAGCGCCGGCCGCGGATTAAAAGGACCGGAAAACTGGAAGATGGTGGAAGACCTGGCGGAAGCTCTGGGTGCTGGGCTGGCGTGCAGCCGCCCCGTAGCCGATGCGCACTGGCGGCCGCACAACGAACACGTAGGCCAAACAGGTATTGCCATTGCGCCAAATCTGTACATTGCCATTGGTATTAGTGGTGCCATTCAGCACCTTGCCGGTGTAAACAGGAGCAAAGTAATTGTGGTTGTAAACAAAGATGCCGAAGCGCCGTTTTTTAAAGCAGCCGATTATGGCATTGTAGGCGATGCGTTTGAAGTAGTGCCAAAAATGCTGGAAGCTGTACGAAAAATTAAAAGCAATTCGTAAAAACGCATAAACTTTTAAATGCCATTGCCCAAAATGCTGTGGCATTTTTGTTGCCTAAAATATGTAGGTTTGTAAAACTATAGCTAAGCATAGATTTTTTTTAGGTTATGAAGAAAATAGAACTGGAAATTGTAGCGCTGTCGCATAGTATTACGCAAACGCATTCTTATGCTGTAGTGTTGGGCGAAATTAACGGACTTCGGCGGCTGCCAATTGTTATTGGCGGCTTTGAGGCGCAAGCGATTGCCGTAGCTTTAGAAAAAATGCAACCCAGCCGCCCGCTTACGCACGACCTGATGAAAAATTTTATGACCGCTTTTGCTGTTGACTTACACGAAATTATTATCTCGGATTTACAGGAAGGTATTTTCTATTCAAAGTTGGTTTGTTCTTCTGATAACGATACGGTGGAAATTGACAGCCGCACATCAGACGCGCTGGCGTTAGCCGTAAGGTTTGGCTGCCCGGTTTATACCTACGAACACATTTTAGAAAGTGCGGGTATTTTAATGGAAGATACGGGAAGCTCTAAAAAGCGTAAATCGGGCACAACAATAGAAGATGAAAGCGATGCAACCGGAAAAGCAAGTTTAAAAGCCATGTCGTTAGAAGATTTAGAAACGTTATTAAACGAGGTGCTGGAGCAGGAAGATTACATACAGGCAATTTCTATTCGTGATGAAATTAATAAACGTAAACGAGCCCGGTGACCCCCTTTTTTACAGGTTTTTCTATTAAAGAATATAAGAATTTTGGATAGGACTGCAAAGTTCAATTCAATATACCCTTTTTCAAAGGTTTTTGAGAGCTTGGTATTAAAAAATAATTCTAATAGTTTATTGTTATATCTAACACATCCTTTCTAAAAATCACAAAACCGGTGATCGTTTTTCCCAACTGCAAAATAAATCTGGGGCTGCACATTCTTCAAAAAAGAAAAGACGGCTTTCATGATATTGAAACAGTTTTTTATCCATTAGCGATACACGACGGATTAGAAATTATTCAATCAACATCTAAAAAAGGGGTAGCTTTTTCCACTTCCGGTTTAGTTATTGATGGACCCGAAGAAACCAATCTTTGCATAAAGGCCTACCATCTTTTAAAAGTTCATTTCCCTCATTTGCCGCCGGTAAAAATGCATCTGCACAAAGTTATTCCTATGGGTGCCGGGCTGGGCGGCGGCAGTTCCAATGGTGCCTATACGCTTTTGTTGCTGAACCAAAAGTTTCATCTGCAATCATCTGATGAACAACTTATACAGTATGCCGCGCAGTTAGGCAGCGACTGTCCTTTTTTCATTATTAACAAACCCTGTTTAGCTACTGGAAAAGGGGAGATTTTGTTGTCGTTAGAACTAAATCTTTCCGCGTATAAATTTATCATTGTAAACCCCGGCATTCATATAAATACAAAATGGGCGTTTAGCCAAATTACCCCGGCAACAAACTACAATTCTTTAAACCAAATAATACAACTACCAATTAATGAGTGGAAAAACTATTTGATTAATGATTTTGAAAAACCTGTTTTTGAACTCCACAAGGAACTCCAAAATATAAAAAATACATTATACGAAAACGGCGCTGTGTATGCCGCTATGACGGGCAGCGGCTCTACCCTTTTTGGCATGTTTTATAAAGAGGCAGATCCAATCCTTACATTTCCGCCCTCTTATTTTGTACAAGAAGTTAGTGCGTAAGCTACAGCAACAGAGCGACAACCTTTAAATGAACGTGCCCAAGGTGTGCTTGCGGCGGAAGCTTATAGCTCATCTTTTTGTGTTAGTTTTGCATTGAATCACTACTATGAAGTTACTGTCTATTTCCTTTCTAGGTCAAAATCTCGATCTGCTGAACCACTAAGTCTTCAGGCTTTTTTCGGTTTTTATTTCTCTATTATCTTTCATCATTATTAAAAAATATTTTATGTCAACAAACATGACGGCAGCTCGTGATACATCTTACTATATTAATTTAGAAAATAAATACGGCGCACACAACTACCATCCGCTTCCGGTGGTTTTAAACCGTGGCGAAGGTGCTTTTTTGTGGGATGTGGAAGGCAAGCGCTATTTCGATTTTTTAAGTGGCTATTCGGCAGTCAATCAAGGGCATTGCCATCCTAAAATAATTAGGGCGCTTGTACAGCAGGCGCAAACATTAACCTTAACCAGCCGTGCTTTTCACAGCGATCTTTTGGGCGAGTACGAAAAGTACATAACCGAATATTTTGGGTACGATAAAGTGTTACCGATGAACACCGGAGTAGAGGCAGTGGAAACAGCTATCAAATTAGCGCGACACTGGGGCTACCGCGTAAAAAACATTAAGGACAACGAAGCAAAAATTATTGTGTGCAACGGCAACTTTCATGGCCGCACAATGACTGTTATTTCGTTTAGCACCGATGAAAAAGCAAGCCGCGATTTTGGACCCTTTACGCCAGGTTTCGTTCACGTTCCGTACGATGATTTAGCTGCCCTGGAAGAAGCCTTGAAAGATAAGAACGTAGCCGGCTTTTTAGTAGAACCTATACAAGGCGAAGCAGGCGTTCGGGTGCCTTCGGAAGGATATTTAAGCAGTGCCAAAAAACTCTGCGAAAATGCTGCTGTATTGTTTATGGCCGATGAAATACAAACCGGATTAGGACGAACCGGCAAGTTGCTTGCCTGCGATTATGAAGACGTAAGACCCGATATTTTAATACTGGGAAAAGCGTTAAGTGGTGGCGTGTTGCCGGTAAGCGCTGTGCTGGCAAACGATGAAATAATGATGACGATTGAGCCCGGCGAACATGGCTCTACTTACGGTGGAAATCCTTTGGCCTGTAAAGTTGCCATTGCTGCTTTGGAAGTTTTAAAAGACGAAAACCTGGCCCAAAAAGCCTTTGATTTAGGTGATTATTTTAGAGAAGAATTAAGGAAGCTGTCGCTGCCATATATAAAAACAATTCGTGGAAAAGGCTTGCTAAACGCCATTGTAATTGAACATAAAGACAAAGATGCAGCCTGGAATTTGTGCCTTGCATTAAAAGAAAATGGATTATTGGCAAAGCCTACACACGGGGATAAAATCAGGTTTGCACCGCCGCTGGTAATTACCAAAGCGCAGATAGATGAATGTATTGCTATTATCGAAACATCGGTACAAAACCTATAGCAAAAAAAGGGGCGAAAAAGGCTCCTTTTTTCTATGTTTCCGGCTGCTCCCCCGTTACTTTGGTACTTGTAAACAGCGTAAGAATGATTAAAG
>JBBSRB010000109.1:0-10596 GCA_038243445.1 Chitinophagales bacterium
CACAGGCAAGGCGCCTTAGCAACGGAAAAGTTGCGGCTTTTGTGCTGCCGCAGTTTGTAACCAGCGACAGCCAGTTATATGGCGTTCGCAACGAATACAACGGAGTAATTATTGAAAGTACACTCGCCGATAAACAATTTTTGTATGGAAAAGGAGCCGGTCGTTATCCTACTTCGTCGGCAGTGGTATCCGATATTTCCGCTCTTCGCTACAATTATAAATACGAATACAAAAAGCTAAACAGCCCGGAGGATTATGTGCTTACAGATGATTATTATCTGAAAGTGTACCTTAGTTTCGACAATTGGGAAGAAGTGAATAAATGGGATTTTGAATCTATCGATGAATGTCACAGCACGCAGGAACGGCAGGTAATAATTGGGCTGATACATGCACGCAAAATCTACAACGCCGAGTGGTTGCAAAATCCATCCGTATCGTTAATTGTTTTACCAAACGGATTGGTAGAAAAAGATGCGCTGATACATAAAGCCATCAGGAAATTAAGTTTGCAGTTAGGAGGTGTACATTGACGCACATTTACCAGCATAAACAGCCTTTTAAGGTAGAAAGCGGTGCCACCTTGCCGGGCATTACAATTTCTTACCACACCTATGGTTTTCTCAACAACAGTGGCGATAATGTAATCTGGATTTGTCATGCACTTACTGCCGATTCGAATGTTCAAAGCTGGTGGCCAAAACTGGTTGGAGCCCGCGCCTTGTTTGATACTCAAAAGTACTTTGTTGTTTGCGCCAATATCCTGGGTTCGTGTTATGGTTCAACCGGTCCGCTAAGTATCAATCCGGTTAGTGAGACACCCTTTTTGAATGCTTTTCCGCTCCTTACTATCCGCGATATGGTAAACGCTCATGCACTTTTGGCCCAGCATCTTGCCATAAAAAAAATACACCTGCTTGCAGGTGGAAGTATGGGCGGTTACCAGGCGTTGGAATGGTGTGTGATGCAGCCCCATTTTATAAACCGACTGTTTTTAATTGCTACATCAGCACGCGAAAGTGCCTGGGGTATTGCGGTTCATGCGGCCCAAAGGCTGGCAATTGAAGCCGATGAAACCTTCAAAAATAACACGTCAGAAGGTGGAAAAAAGGGTTTGAAAGCAGCAAGAGCAATTGGTATGCTTACCTACCGAAACTACGAAACCTACAAGGCTACCCAGGCAGATGAAGACCACGAAAAACTGGATTATTTTAAAGCAAGCTCGTACATTAATTACCAGGGCGAAAAATTATCGGCGCGTTTTAACGCACATAGTTACTGGCTGCTTACAAAAGGAATGGATAGCCACAACGTTGCGCGTGGACGCGCTGCTTCAGTTGAAGAAGTGGTAAAAACCATTCGGCAAACCACCTTTGTTATGGGCATTAACAGCGATCTTTTATGCCCGCTTGCGGAGCAGGAAATGCTAGCAGATATTATACCCAATAATCAATTTAAAGCCATTAATTCGTTGTACGGACACGATGGGTTTTTAATAGAAGTGGACAGCATTAATTTACACGTAGGTAAATGGTTGTCAGAAAAGCCATAAGCGAGAATAAAACACGTCTAAATAAAATTTTTATGGAACAGCACCCAGTTACAAAGGCCATTCGCACGCAGGTAGCGCAAACTGGCGAAATGGAACACTCGTCGCCGCTATTTCTTACCAGCAGTTTTTGCTTTAACGACGCCGAAAGCATGCGGGCTACTTTTGCGGACGAACGAGATGATAATATATATAGTAGGTTTAGCAACCCGAACGTGCAGGAGTTTATAGACAAGCTTTGTATTTTAGAAGGAGCGGAAGCGGGTTATGCCACAGCATCGGGTATGAGCGCGGTGTTTGCTTCTTTTATGGCAGTGCTAAAAAGTGGCGATCATTTGCTTTGCTGCACTTCTGTTTTTGGCAGCACACATACTGTTATTACAAAGTATTTACCTAAGTGGGGCATAGAGCACAGTTATGTGGCGGCAAAAGATTCGAATGGTTGGGAAAGCGCCATTCGTCCCAATACAAAAATGATTTTTTTAGAAACGCCAACAAACCCTGGTTTAGATATTTTAGACCTGGAAACCATTGGTGCACTTGCCAAAAAACATTCCCTGATATTTAATGTAGATAATTGTTTTGCAACGCCCATTGGTCAGCAGCCAATAAAGTACGGCGCCGATTTGGTGGTGCATTCGGCTACAAAATGGCTCGATGGACAAGGGCGTGTTTTAGGAGGTGTTGTGGTTGGGAAAAAAAAATTAATTCACGATATTTACCTTTTTTGCCGAAGCACCGGTCCGGCGCTTTCTCCGTTCAATGCATGGCTTTTAAGTAAGAGTATAGAAACGCTCGATGTGCGCATGGAGCGGCATTCCGGCAATGCTTTATTTATTGCCCAGCAATTAGAACATCATACAAAAATTAAAAATCTCAAATACCCGTTTTTACCTTCTCACCCGCAATACCAAATAGCCAAAAAACAAATGACGAACGGCGGCGGAATTGTTTGTTTTGAGTTAAAAGGCGGGTTGCAAAGCGGACGAACTTTTCTAGACAGTTTAAAAATGTTATCGCTAACTGCAAACCTTGGCGATACGCGCAGCATAGCATCGCACCCGGCAAGCACTACCCATGCAAAGCTTACCGAAGAAGAACGACAAGAAGTGAACATTACACCAGGCCTTATACGTATTTCGGTTGGTCTGGAAAATAAAGACGACATTTTGAACGATCTTCTTCAAGCTTTAAACGCGGTAGCGTAGCACTAAAACCAGTACCCTTTTTCGAAGGTTTTTATAAGATGGAAGTAGGAAAAGAAAATAATTACGCTGCAGGCGTTGCGTTGGCTTTTTTGGCAGCCTTGCTTTGGTCGGGCAACTATATTGTAGCAAGAGGTTTTTATGCCCAAATTTCGCCGGTAACGCTTGCTTTTTTCAGATGGTTTACAGCCACGCTGCTTCTTTTTCCGTTTGCGTACAAACAGGTAAAAAACCATTGGAAAAGCGCAAAGCGGCACTGGACGCTACTTTGCATTACGGCTTTTATTGGCGTTACCCTTTTTAACACCTTTATTTATATTGCAGGCAGGTATTCAACAGCTATCAACCTGGCCATTTTGGGCACTACCATTGCGCCCATATTTGTATTGATTTTTGCAGGCTTGTTTTTAAAGGAAAAAGTGTCTGGCTACCAGGTCGGGGGAATGGCTATTTGCATTGGGGGCATCTTACTACTCATTACAAACGGACAATTAAGCAATTTGAAAAACTTTAGGTTTTCGCCCGGCGATTTTTGGATTGTGCTGGCGGCCTTTGCCTTTGCAATATATACATTGCTGGTGCGCAAGAAACCGCCGTCACTTTCGGCTGTTTCTTACTTGTTTATTCTGTTTTTTTTAGGTACGTTGTTTTTATTACCGGCCTTTATTTTCGATAGCAGGCAAGGGCTCACTTTTATTCCATCCAAACAAATAATAGGGGTGTTTTTATACCTTGGTGCAGGCGCATCTGTTGGCGCATTTTTAGCCTGGAACGTTGCCATACAAAAAATTGGCGCTGCCCGAACATCACTTTTTTCTACGCTTATTCCTGTTTTCAGCAGCATAGAAGCAGTGGTGTTTTTAGGCGAGGAAAGTTCGTGGGTGTTGGTAGTTAGTTTGGCCGTTATTGTGGCGGGCTTACTAATTGCTACATTCAAAAATTTAAAAAAGAAGAAAGCAGCGTAACTTTCATAATTTAGAAGAAGGCTGTTAAATTAAAACTGTTTCTTTTAGTTTTTATCTACCCTACAATGAACGTATATTTTACTATCAGATTAAAAAAAAGAACTTTTGAACAGCTGACGGTTTTCTTAGCCATTTTTCTATTCTTTTCGTTTTTTCAAACAGCATCTTTCAGTCAGGAAACATCTGCTAAAACAAAAATGGTGATTGCAGGAAAAGACTACAGCAAATCAGCAACCTACCAACGTCTTTGGGGAAAGCATTATCGCACCGAATGGGGCATACCAGTACAGGTTCCTTTGTTTTTTTTAGATACAGCCGCAGGTGGATTAACACCTTACCAGGCAGGCGGAGGCAGGCAAAGCAAATCGTTGCGGCTCCGTAATAATATGGGTAAAGAATATGTGCTGCGCAGCATTGATAAAAGCTTTGGAAAAGCTTTGCCCGACATCTTTCAAAATACGTTTGTAGAAGCAGTCGTGAACGATCAGGTAACAATTGCGCATCCATACGCAGCCGTCACAATTGGGCCATTGGCCGAAGCAGCAGGCATTTATCACACATGGCCCGAAATTGTATATGTACCCAAACAACCGGCGTTAGAATCGTTTAACGAAAGCTTTGGCGATAATCTCTATTTGTTTGAACAACGACCGGATGAAAACTGGGAAGAAGCCGCCAACTTCGGCTTTTCAAAAAATATTGTTGGCACCGAAAAACTGCTGGAGAAACTAAGAGACGACAACGACAACCGGGTAGATCAGCAGGCATACATTCGGGCACGCCTTTTTGATATGTTTATTGGCGATTGGGGCCGCCACGAAGACCAGTGGCGCTGGGCGAGTTATAAACAAGGAAAAAAAACAACGTATAAACCCATTCCACGCGACCGCGATCAGGCATACACCCTATTTGATGGAGCCCTTGTAAAGCTGGTACTTTCGTTAGCCGATCTCGATCATTTGCAAACCTTTGGCGCAAACATTAGCGATGTAGCCCGGTTCAATTTTCCGGCTCGTAACCTCGATCGTCAATTGGCAAACGAAACAACACGAGACAATTGGATTGCTACTGCAAAAGAATTGCAGCAAGCCTTAACAGATGAAAAAATACAGTTGGCTTTGCAACAACTGCCAACAGAAGTGTTTTCAGTTTCCGGACAAAAAATTATTGACAAGCTGATAAAGCGACGCAACGGCCTTGAAAAAGCTGCAACCGATTACTACCTGACGCTTGCAAATGAAGTTGACATTGTAGGTTCGAATGAAGAAGAATATTTTAGTGTAAACCGATTAAATAATAAAGAAACTTTGGTTCAGGTTTTTAAAATAAACAAGGAAGGAGTTACTGAGCAGCAACCTTTATACTCGCGGGTATTTAAAGGCAGCGAAACAAAAGAAGTGCGGCTTTATGGTTTAGAAGGCAAGGACGTTTATAAGATAGAAGGAACTGTTGAAAAAGGACCAATTATACGGGTTATTGGTGGTGCAGATAAGGACACTATTTTAGATGCATCTGGCGTACGAGGAAAAAAAAGTACGCATATTTATGATGATAAAAATAATGTAATCACTACTTCTAAATCAACCAAACTGCATCTTTCAACCGATACTGCAATACACCTTTTTAAATACGATGCTTTTGAATACGACACTAAAGGATTTAAACCCGTTGTTTTTTATGATAGCGACGACCGTTTTTTTGTAGGAATTGGATACAGCTCGCTAAAACACAAATGGCGCACAACGCCGTTTGCATCAAAACACACAGCACTTGCGCGGTATTCACTTACACAAAAGGCGCTCAGCTTTACTTACAAAGGTTCTATTACAAACGTTATTGGCAAATGGAGCCTTGATTTACTTGCAGATTTTGATGCTATTAAATGGAATAACTTTTTTGGTGTTGGAAACAATACGCCATTGCTAACAAAAGAAAGCGATTTTTACCGCACCCGCAGCAAGGAAGTTTACCTAAGTCCGGCTTTTAGACGAATGCTTGGCAAAGACACAAGGATTACTTTTGCGCCTTTTTACCAACTGGTAGATATTGTTCGCGATGACGAGCGGTTTGTGGCCAAGAGCTTTGGTGATGTTGACGGGTTAAACAGTGCAAAGCATTTTGCAGGCATCAGTGCAGGCGTGGCTTTCAGCCGCATAAACAATGTGGTGGTACCAACAAATGGGGTTCAGTTGGGAGCAACGGCCACGTACACGCAAAACATTAAAACAGGTGAGCGAAACTTTACCCGGTATAATGGTGAAGCAAACTTTTTTATACCCTTTTTAAATTCTTTTGTGCTGGCTGTGCGCAACGGCGCCGCCACTCTTACAGGCACACCCGAATTTTATCAGCTAAATGGTGTTGGCGGAAGTAGTAGATTAAGAGGCTATAGATTTAACCGTTTTATGGGCACAACAAGTTTTTACAACAGTAACGAGGTGCAGTATATTTTTAATGTAAGATCGTACCTACTTAACGGTAAAGCGGGGCTTATTGGCTTTTACGATCAAGGTCGGGTTTGGCAAAAAGGCGAGCATTCTACAGACTGGCATGCCGGCTGGGGTGGTGGCATTATGGTAGCTCCTTTTAACCTGGCGATGGTTTCTGTTTCTTATGGCATTTCACCCGAAAACAGTATATTTCACATTCGATTAAGCCGATCGTTTTAATATTATATAAAGGATACTATTTCAACTTTACTGGTTCATAAGTTGCAAACTTTTACAGTTGAAAAAAACCCTTCAAAAAGGGTGGTTAGCATTGCAAACAAAGCTTTTTTAAGAATAGGAAAACCTTTTAAAAAGGGGTAATAACTTCATCTGCGAAATGCAATGCTTAACCCGGTAATAAAATCTTTGATCTAAAATATAAAGGCCAGCAGCTTATAAATACCCCAAATAATAAGGCAAATAAACGCAAACAAAACCACCAAAACCGGAACAATTACTTTCCAGGCGCTGCCTCTGTGTCTTCCTTCCCTATAATGTTCTTTCAATAGGCGCATATTGCGCATATTGGCTTTAAACGTTACATCAAACAAATCGCCTAAAATAGGTATGCTTCCAATAAGTGCATCTACCAAAATATTTACTGCCATACGGGCAAGTACAAAACCACTGGCGCCGTTCTTTGCCATTAACACCATCAGGTAGCCCGAAACAGTAAAAGTTGATAAATCGCCAATTCCAGGAATCAGTCCAACAATGGAATCAAGTCCAAACCGAATGCTGGTTCCGGGAATGCGAAACTGCGCATCCATTAAGACTGCGAGCTTATCAAGATGTTTTAGGTTCTTTGGCGTAACGGCTGTTTTGTTTTCTATTTGCATTATCAGTACGTACTCTAATCTTATGCCACGCCTGTTCTATCTTAAGCGCTGTTAGTCTTTATAAAGCGCCATCGTTTTTTTTTATGATTTGTTTAAAACAAAAGTTCTAGTTGTGCAGCCGGTGCGCGGTGATGTTTTGATATAAGGCTGCTTTGCATTTGAATTATTTCATAAACAGCGGTTTCTTCAAACCTGGATGCTAATATTATCTTTGTGCAGCCGCAATGCTTTTGAAAAAGGTTCAAAACCAGTTCAGGACAATTATTATTTTTAGATAAGTGGGCTAAAAAAAGATGGCTCATGTGCGCTGGTTTATGTTGCATAAATAACGTTAGAGCCTGCTTGTTTGAAAGATGTCCGAAACCACTACGGATGCGCTTTTTAAGGTGATAAGGATAGTTGCCCTTTTCCAATAAGTCATCATCATAATTAGTTTCTAAAAATGCGGCATGGCACTGAGAAAAATGGCGGGTTACATTTTGGCAAGCCGAACCGATATCTGTAAAAACACCCACGTTTACCTGCCGGTGCGTTATCATAAAACTGCACGGTTCCACTGCATCGTGAAACTTTGAAAAAGGCGCAATGGCAAGTTCGCCAATAGAAATTAATTCATTTGTTTTAATGGGCCGCGCAAGTGAATTGGTGGCAGCAAACCCACATCTTTTTAAGGTGGCAGAAGTGCTGTAAACAGGTATCTGAAATCGTTTTGCCAATACTTCTAATCCACGGATATGATCGGAATGTTCGTGTGAAATAAAAACGGCTTTTACTTTTTCCATTGAAAGATTGAGGCGGTTCATGCGCTTTTCAATTTCGCGACACGATATACCCACGTCTACCAAAATAGCTTCGCTGCTGTTGCCTATGTAATAACAATTGCCGTTGCTGCCCGAGGCCAGCGAACTAATAAATAAAGACATGGAAGGTTAAAAGTACATCGTCTTTGTAAAACACAAAGGTCCAAAACTGATAATTATACTATAATAAAGCCTTTGCCTTGTCAACCCGTTTTTATTGTTAGATACGAATCGCTTTAATCTCTCGTTATTCCATTGCGCTAAATACCTATTTTTACGATTGAACATAAGTACAATGAAATCAAAGCCGTCTATTTGGCAGCGTATGGGTTTGCACGACTGGTTTCTGAAAAAAGAAACCCGGGCCACCAATACAGCTGCCTCTGTTACACCAAACGATGTATATAAATACATTGCCCGAAAGTTTACCGAGTCTATTGAGCAATTATCGTTTGGTGGCCGGGTAGTGTTTTACCACGAGTACATCATTGCCTTCAATCCCGATGACTATAAAGAGTTTATGGAAAACAAAAAAGGCATTTTTGGTTTGATTGTACACGAGTCCGTTAAAAAGTTTTACGAGTTATTAAAAAGCCATCGTGCCGCCGGCCGCATTGTAGAGCCTTCTTCTTCCAAATGGGTGTTTCGGTTTGTGTCGCACCACCAGTATGCAAAAGGCGATATTGGCTTTATTGGAAAGCTGCTTCCTGGCGCTACGCAAAAGCAGGAAAACCTGCGGGTAACTTTCATTCCGCGCCAAACAGGCATTGCGCAAACATCGGATATCAGCGAAGACATTTTAAAAGGATTTACCTTTTACAGCGAAGGCTATTACGAAGTGCCGTACACCGAAGATTTAGTGTATAACGAACGGAAAGCAGGCCAGCAAACAGGTTCTGTACTGGCGCGGTTTGAAGCCATTTTACCGGATAAAGCTTATGCCGGAAAAAAGCTGGAATATTTTATGAAAGATGAAGAAATTGTAGTTACCGGCAAAGAAGATAAACGGGATGCTTCCAACATTTTTCGCATTCCGTCAGAATGGGTAAACACGCCGCATTTGCGCATCAGGTTTTCAAAAGACGAAGGCGCATTTTTTTTGGCATCATTTGGCGAAAAAACAGTGTTAAATGAAAAAGAGGTCAGGGCCAGTAATACCGAAAACCCATCGTGGACAGAACTTCCCGTAAACTCGCGACTGGTGCTGAACGGCATCATAGGCATAAATATTTTTAAATAACAAAACGCACCATGTCATCAATTTTGTCAATAGCGTTATTGGTTATTTGCGCCTCTTTGCTGGTTGCTCATTTTTTAGGTATCAAAAATTCGCACAACAACAATGGCTGAAATTTTTTTTGGACTTACCGACACCGGAAGGCAGCGCACCAATAACGAAGATGCGTTTATTACCGAGCCTGTTTTAAACAACAGGTTTTTGGCGGCGTGCGTTATAGATGGCGTGGGCGGCTACGAGGGAGGTGAGGTGGCAGCAGCAATTGCAAAAGAGTCCATAATAAATTATTTCAGCGTTCCTTCGGGCGCCATAGTAGCCATGATGCAGGAGGCCATTGTGGCCGCAAACGAAAAAATATACCTTGAAAAAAAAGGCAATTCAAGGTTGAGCAGCATGGCTTGCGTGCTCACCCTGGCGCTGGTAGATAAAGAACAAAACAAAATATATTATGCCCATGTGGGCGATACGCGTTTGTACCTTTTACGCGATGGATCGCTGGTGAAAGTTACCAAAGACCAATCTTTTGTGGGTTTTTTGGAAGACGCCGGAAGGCTTAGCGAAGAGCAGGCAATGGCTCACCCCAAAAGAAATGAAATTAATAAAGCGCTTGGCTTTGAATCGCCACTGCCAAACCCATCTGATTATATTGAAACCGGTGAATCACCGTTTTTGCCTGGCGATCTTATTCTGCTTTGCAGCGACGGTCTTTCAGATCTGGTGAACAGAAAAGAGATTACCGATATTTTAACCACAAACAGAAGTCTGCAGGAAAAATCGAAGGCTTTAATTGACGCTGCAAACAACGCTGGTGGAAAAGACAACATCACTGTAGTGTTGGTTCAAAACGTTTCAAAAAGGGTCAGGTTAAAAGCAACGAAACCAGCCTTAACAGTAAAAAAAAAGGAGCAGCCGCTGCAGGAGCCCGACGCACTAAAGCCGCAGCCGATAATAGTAAAAGCAGCAGCGCCGCAAAAAGGAAAAAACGTTTATAAAAGGGTATCACTTGTTTTATTGTTGCTTTTCTTAGCAGCTGCGGCAGGCCTTTTTTGGATGTTTTTACAGTCTAAAAAACAATCGGAAGAACACGTTGGGCAGTTGCCAGAACCCAATCGAAAAAACACAACAGAATTGCTGCTGCAAGACACATTGAACAATTTTAGCGGAGATACATTGGTGTTACCAAATACCCAATTTGGACAAACAATCTACCTGACCGACACACTGTTTATTCACCAGGATTTTTTGCACATCAGGGGTAACGGAACTACCATTACAGCCGATACTGCTTTGCCTTCGGGGCAAGCAATTATTTACGTGTCGCCGTCTGTTTCGCATGTGCTGTTCGATAGCTTGCGGTTGAAAGGAGTTACGCTGATTGTTACTCCCGAAAATAAAGATGGAGTGTATTTTCAAAACGTTTCGTTTCAACATTCATCCATCAGAGTGGCGCAAAAATGGGCTGTAAACGATACACTTTTTTCCGGGTCGATGAAGGGCTTGCAGGCACCTAAA
>JBBSRB010000110.1:0-10427 GCA_038243445.1 Chitinophagales bacterium
GGAAAACGTTCAATTGGAAATTGGAGCGGGCGTTATTGGCGAGCTGGAAACGGCAGAAGAAGAAATGCTATTTTTAAAAAAGCTTAAAAATATCTTTCATACAAAGGTTATAAAACATACAGAGCCAACGGGAAAAATGGTAAAAAAAGTAGCGCTTTGTGGAGGCTCAGGTGCCTTTTTAATAAAACAGGCAGTTGCTCAGGGAGCCGATGTGTACATAACCGGAGATGTAAAGTACCATGAGTTTTTTGACGCCGAAGGCAAACTATTGATAGCCGATATTGGACATTACGAAAGTGAGCAATTTGCCATTGATCTGCTACATGACCTCATAGTTGAAAAATTCCCTACCTTTGCAGTCCTAAAAACAAGCGTAAATACAAATCCGGTGCAGTATTATTTGTAGAACAACTACAATTTTGTAGCGGTAGCTTATTCAAAAAATTCGAACATCTAAATCTGCAATAATAAATGGCAAACGTTAAAGAATATTCAGTAGAAGAAAAGCTGAGTTCGCTCGTAAATCTTCAAAAGGTTGATTCAAGGCTGGATGAGATACGTATTTTAAAGGGCGAACTTCCCATGGAAGTAGCCGATCTGGAAGACGAAATTACAGGACTGCATGCCCGCCAAATGCGCATTGAAGAAGAAATAAACGGTATTACCGAGTTTATTGCGCAAAAAAGAGAAGCGATTAAAGAAGCCGAAACACTGGTAAAAAAATACGAAAAAGACAGTGAGAACGTAAAAAACAATCGCGAGTTTGAAGCCATTAATAAAGAGATAGAGATGCAACAGTTGGAAGTACAACTGTGCGAAAAACACATTAGAGACGCGAACGTAGAAGTTTCGGAAAAGGCAACTGCGCTGGAAAAAGCCAAAAAAGCTTTGGGAACAAAAGAATCGGTTTTAGGTCAGAAAAAAGGCGAGCTTGAGAAGATTATTGCCACCACCGAAAAAGAAGAAAAACAATTTAATAAATCGGCCGATGAAGCCCGCAGCCAGGTAGACGAGCGCCTGCTGGCCAGCTACATTAAAATACGTAATAATTACCGCAACGGTTTAGCTGTAGTGCCTGTGGAGCGCGATGCTTGCGGTGGCTGTTTTTACTCAATTCCACCACAAAAGCAAAGTGAAATAAAGCAGCGCAAAAAAGTAATGGTTTGCGAAAACTGCGGTCGTATTTTGGTAGATGCCGAATTAACCGACAGTGTAGAAATAAAATAATTGTTTAGCTTTTATATAGAAGAAAGAGGCTGTCTCAAAAATAAAGAGATAGCTTCTTTTTTTTTGGGTAAGTAGAATCAGTTTTCAAGGAGAAATAAGCGTTTATAACTATATAGAAAACAAAAATTATATTAACCGCATCTTCTAAGTTGAATTTTTTATTAAGACGGTAAAAAAAAGCTACTTCAAGGTAAAATGAATAAGAACTTCAAAACACGGATTATGACCGAAAAAAAGACGGCTCCGATTACGAAGCATTGAAGAAGAGGACACTGAGGTTTTCTGGGTTAAAAATCAGTTACTGCATTTACAGGCATTGAATTTTAAATCAGAGCGGCCGTCCTTAAGTATTATGATTTTTGCCGTTTCGGTTTTGTAAGATTAATAAATATACATAGTTTGCACAATCGTTAAAGCACATTACATTCAGAGGCTTTTTGCACACCTTTCCTCCCAAAACTTCAATCTTTTTGCCTTTTCAATTAACGCTAAATTCACTAAAATATTTAGTTTCTTTTATGCTTAATCTACAACCCTTTTGCCGTACTTTGTTCCCTTATTATGCTCACCCGACTTTCTATACATAACTACGCCATTATTGACGAACTGGATATTGATTTCTCTAACAATCTAAATATTATCACGGGCGAAACCGGCGCGGGAAAATCTATTTTGGTAGGCGCATTAGGACTTATTTTAGGTCAGCGGGCCGATAGCGGCGTGCTGCAAAACCGGGATAAAAAATGTATTGTAGAAGGCGTTTTTAGTAAAGAGCAGGACGAGCAAATTACCCTTTTTTTAGCCGAGCACGAGCTGGATGTGCAAGACGAAGTTGTGGTGCGCCGCGAGATTGCGCCCAACGGAAAATCGCGGGCTTTTGAAAACGACACGCCCGTAAACCTGGCGCAGTTAAACCAGCTTAGCGCCCTGTTGGTAGATCTGCATCAGCAATTTGATACGCTCGAATTGGGCGAAACCGATTTTCAGCGCGATGTACTTGACGCTCTTGCTGGAAACTTTCCATCCTTAAAAAGTTATCGAAAGCTCTTTCAGCAACTGCAACAAACAAAAACAAGGTTGCATGGCTTAACCCAACAAAAAGCAATCTTTACAAAAGAATTTGATTATCACCAATTTCAGTTTAACGAGTTGGAAGAAGCCGCTTTTAAAGAGTCCGAACTGGAAGAAGCCGAAGCCGAGTTAAAGCTGCAAAGCAGCGCCGAAGGCATTAAAACTGTGCTTACAAAAACCTATTTCGATTTGGAAGAAAGCGAGGAGCCCATGGTGCGCAATTTAAAATCTATGGCGAATGCCTTGCAACCTTATGCCGGTTTGCACCCCGATATTCCATCACTTGCCGAGCGGCTCCAATCGGCCTATATTGAACTTCAGGATGTTGCCGAAGAAGCAGAACGCATCAGCAATCATATTTCGGCGGATGCCGCAACTATCGAACAGTTAAACGAACGCCTTTCGCTTGGTTATCGTCTTTTAAAAAAACACGGTGTAAACACCACTGCCGAATTACTTCAATTAAAAGATGATTTAGCCCAAAAATTACAGGCCGTTTTAAATATTGATGAAGCCATTGCCGTAGCCGAAAAAAATTACGAAAAGGGGTTAGCAGAAACAACCGCAAAAGCAGCGCAAATTTCGGCCGCCCGAAAAATGCAGACAAAACCATTAGAGCAACAGGTGGCAAAAATGCTGGTGCAGGTGGGCATGCCTAATGCTCATTTAAAAGTTGTGGTGCAACAATCTGAGTTAACAACAAAGGGTGCCGATAAAATAGAATTTTTGTTTGATGCCAATAAGAGCGGGCAGTTTCAGCCGTTGCGCAAAGTTGCAAGCGGCGGGGAATTAAGTCGGCTAATGTTGTGTATAAAATCGTTGGTGGCACAAAGTATGAATATGCCCACACTTATTTTTGATGAAATAGATACGGGCATTTCGGGCGAAGCCGCAAAACAAGTTGGCGCTATTATGAAAGACTTGGCCGCTGCCCGCCAGGTAATTTCCATTACGCATCAACCGCAAATTGCCGGAAAGGCCGATGCGCATTTCTTTGTGTACAAAACGGTTAAAGACAATGCCGTAACTACCTCTGTTCGAAAGCTAAATACCGATGAACGCATTGTAGCTATCGCTAAAATGTTAAGCGGTGAAAAGCCTACGGCCGCTGCTTTAGAAAATGCCCGCGAAATGGTGATGAATTGATTGAAACCCTTTTTTGAACCTTTAGACGAGGGTTTACTTTCCTCACTGTTTTTTATTATTATTACCCTTTTTAAAACCTTTTGGTGACCTATGAAAAACGAAACAATTAAGACATTACTTGATGCATTGGCCTTATCGCCTGAGAATGTTCCGTTGCGGCTTCATGTAGCCGGCTTAATGATGGCAGAGAAAATGTGGGATGAAGCAAGTAACCAACTAAAAATTGTTTTACAAAAAAGCTACGGCAATTCCGGCGCTCAATTGCAACTGGCTGAATGTTATTTTCATCTTCAAAAATATTCTGCTGCCTCTATTATTTACGAAGGAGCGCAACTCAATCTTTCGCCCGAAGACCAGGTTCGGTATATAAAATGCCTGATTAAGGATGGCTCAATACAACACGCGGTAGATTTATATCAGCACATTATTGCCTTAAACCCGCAGTTTGAAGACGAAGAAATAGATGCCCAACTGCGTATGCCTTCGCAACAAGCTATGGGCTTTACCGACCCTTTTGATGAAGAAGATGACAGCGCTTATTTTATGCAAAAGCCCACCATCAATTTTAGTAATGTGGGAGGCATGAAAAAAGTAAAAGAAGAAATAGACATCAAAATTGTACAACCCTTAAAAAACCCAGATCTATACAAAGCCTTTGGTAAAAAAACCGGTGGCGGCATTTTACTTTACGGTCCGCCGGGTTGCGGAAAAACATTTATTGCAAAAGCAACTGCAGGCGAAATAAATGCAAAGTTCATAAACATAGGTCTGCATGATATTTTAGATATGTGGATTGGCAACAGCGAAAAAAACCTGCATGAGATATTTGAAATGGCGCGGCGAAATACGCCCTGTGTTTTGTTTTTTGACGAAGTAGATGCAATGGGAGCAAGCCGCAGCGATTTAAAACAATCGGCTATGCGCCATGTAATTAACCAGTTTTTAGCCGAAATGGATGGGGTAGAAGCCAGCAACGAAGGTGTGTTGATTTTAGCTGCAACCAATGCGCCCTGGAGCGTTGATGCAGCTTTTAGAAGACCGGGCCGTTTCGACAGGATTATTATGGTAGAACCGCCGGATGTAGCAGCCCGCGAAGAAATGCTTGGCAGCATGCTGCAGCAAAAACCTATAGGTGAAGTGGAAATTGGCAAAGTTGCCCTTGCAACCGAAGGGTATTCCGGCGCCGATTTAGTGGCCGTAATTGACATTGCCGTAGAAGAAAAACTGCGGGAGAGTATGCAAAAAGGGTCTATACAAACAATTGGCACAAAAGATTTGCTAAAAGCTGTAAAACAGCACAAGCCAACCACCTCAGAATGGTTTGCAACCGCACGTAATTACGCGTTGTATGCAAACGAATCGGGGCTGTACGATGATATTTTAAAGTACCTGAAAATTAAAAAGTAACCTGTTTGAACACTGCCGTTTTGCTTGATCGTGCTCAATTATTATTAAACCAGGGGCGCCATGCCGATGCTAAAACAAGCGTTCGCCAGGCGCTTGAAATGGACCCCGAAAATGATTATGCGCTTGCCCTTTTGGCTCGCTGTTTTTTTGCCGGCAAACAATTTAAAGAAGGCATAGAAACGATTAATCACGCCATTGCATTAAACCCGCTGGAGAGTTTTTATTTCTATTTACTGGGCTTTGGCTATTATCAACAAAATCAAAGTTCTGTAGCTTTAGATCATCTACAAAAAGCAGTGCAGCTAAACCCATATCATTCCGAGTATTACGGCTTGATGGCCTATGTTTTACTGCACCAAAAAAGCTTTCAAAAAGCCCTCCAGGTTGCCAATGAAGGTTTGGCAATAGAAGCCGATAATATTACTTGTTTAAATGCCCGATCTGTTGCACTCAACAAATTAAAACAAACCGATGCAGCATTGGAAACAATGCAAACCGCGCTGGCCCAAGATCCTGAAAACGAAATGACCCACGCAACAGTAGGTTGGAACCTGTTGGAAAAAGGGGCACACAAGCAAGCGGGCAACCATTTTTTAGAAGCCTTGCGAATAGATCCGAATTACGAAAGCGCTCGCAGCGGTTTAAAAGAAGCGTTGAAATCGAAAGTGCCGCCATACAAATGGTTGTTGCAATATAGTTTTTGGGTGCAGAATAAGGGCAAGAAAGTACAAACCTTTTTGCCTATTGCTCTATACATAGTTTTTAGAATATTGATCGGGATTTCGGCAGGCGCAAACCAGGCCGAACTGGCCTGGATACTTGGTGGAATATATATTTTGCTGGTGGTTATTACCTGGACGATTAACTCTATTGCAAACTTTTTCTTACTGTTTAATCCAATCGGTAAATACGCGTTAACGACTACAGAAAAATGGACGGCTCTTTCCGTAGTGGCAGCGTTGGGGCTGGGCATTGCCATCATCGTCACTTCGCAACTTACCTCCGTTGCAACCGATACTGCATATGATGATGCGCTTTTTATTGCAGGTATTGTTTGTATTTCTTTGGCTTTACCTTTAAGCCAAATAGAGTATCCGTTCAATCTTAAAAATATAAAGGGTTGGCGCAGTTGGTACTCTTTTGGTTTAGTGATTGGAGGCTTTTCAGCATTAAGCCTGTTTATTATTACACCCGCATTTGCTCTTCCCATTTTTATATTGTACGGGGTTGCTTTTATCATTTACAATTGGGTAGGATTGATTCGGTAAAGGTGCGGCGCAAATCAGAGGCGTTTAATCATCTAAATCTTATCAACAATTCTGATGCACATTTTTGAAAATTTTCATACCCCTTTTTAAAGGGTTTTTAGCTATAATTTAATTCTGCCACGTAACTACCTATTAACAATGGACGCTGTATTTAAGTTGCTCCTGCTCCTGCTTTTTTTCGTTTGCATGTTTTTAGCAGGTTCTAAAATTTACGTTTTTTTGAACACTAAAATAAAAGAGAGTAAATCAGGTTTTCAAATACTTCTGTTTTCATTATTGATGTTAGCGGCATTTGCCGGTTTATTTTTTGGTGGGTTTTATGTGCTTATAGAAGTGTACGGTTTTTTAGCTCTCAACAAATAGTACTTCATTTATTGCTATTTTTACGGGCAGTACACACCAAATTTTAAGCAATGTTTAATAACTTATTAGAGGGCAAAAAAGGAATTATTTTTGGGGCGCTTGACGAAAAATCAATTGCCTGGAAAACAGCTTTAAGATGCCACGAGCAGGGTGCGCAAATCGTTTTAAGCAACGCGCCTGTGGCGCTGCGCATGGGCGAAATAAACAAGCTATCCGAAGCTATAAACGCGCCGGTAATTGGTGCCGACGTTACCAACATGGACGACCTTAAAAAGCTGTTTGAAGGTGCCCAGGAACATGTTGGCGGCAAACTCGATTTTGTGCTCCATTCGATTGGTATGGGCTTAAATGTGCGCAAAGGCAAGCATTATACCGAAATGAATTACGAATGGAACCAGAAAACGCTCGACATATCGGCAACCAGCCTGCACAAAGTATTACGCACTGCCTGGGATTTAGATGCCCTGAACCAATGGGGCAGCGTAGTGGCGCTTACGTACATTGCAGCGCAACGGGTTTTTCCGGATTACAACGAAATGGCCGATGCAAAAGCGCTGCTTGAAAGTATTGCCCGAAGTTTTGGATATCATTACGGAGTAAAGGCTAAAGTGCGTGTGAACACTATTTCTCAATCGCCTACTCGTACCACAGCCGGCAGCGGCGTAAAAGGCTTTGATGCGTTTGTAGATTATGCCGAAAAGATGAGCCCTTTGGGAAATGCATCGGCAGAAGATTGCGCTAATTACTGTGCTTTTATGTTTAGCGACTTAAGTCGCTACATCACCATGCAAAATTTATTTCACGATGGCGGCTTTAGCTTTACCGGTGTTAGCGAAGCAGTGATAAATAGCATTGAAGGATCCGTTAAATAATGCTCCTTGTTTTTACGGTTGGTCAGCGACCAACGTCAAAAGGCGGAAATTAACAAGTTTGTAGCCCGGACAGCGCCTCTAAATATAGAGAAACACCAGAATACCAAGGTTATTACAAAAATGCGGAACATATATTAAAGTAAAAGCCACCATAACAGGTGGCTTTTACTTTAAAACTCCATTGGTATAGTTACCAACAAAACAAGAATTATATCCGTGATAACCGGTTATGAATTCTGAAAACACGACTTTGGCGACGGATCTTCCAAAGGTCCGATAGGTGAAAAACCCTTTTTACAGATTCGGTGCTTTCCGTGTTGTTATCACTTCGACTGTCTTGTTCATTTGCGGCGATAAGATCGCTCCAGGCACTCTCTGTTGAGTGCTCAATGTTCTTGTTCATAATTCTTTTTTAAGCTACCGGGTACGGTAGTGTAAAACCCTCCAAAACCAGTTACAAAACTGTATAAATTTATAAAGGGGTGCTATAAAGTAGCTAATCCGGCAAAGGTAAGTGGTGGATTTTTTAATAGCGAATGGAGTTCTATATGAAAAGTTAAGGTGTTTCTCCCTGGCGAAAATACTGTCTGAAGAATTTGAAATTAGTAGTGAGGTTAATAGTAGTATAATCTTGAGTACTCCAATGTTTATGTGCTTCGGGGCTTACCATTGCATACAATTTTCGTCCGCCCACTACTAAGTTCATAGACTTTGTTGTTAATGACCATAGTTTGGTGCCCACCATTGCAGCACAGAAACCTAAGAGGAACAACAATAAGAGCAGAAAAGAAATAATTAATACCTGTTGCGTCCGCCTACAAAGGCTCTTCGTAATAAGGCAACAATTAGCGTAAATATAGCGGAGCCAATAACAGCCCATATAATGGGAAACGCTTTTCCTTCAATATTAATGGCAAAAAATTCGGGTAGTCCAAACTTACCGGCCAGCCACATACCAATATAAGCGCCAATAAAACCAACCACAATAGATACGAGGCATCCACCCAAATCATAACCGGCAAGTGATTGACCGATTCCGCCACAGATGGCAGCAATTAGCAGTAGCACTAAGAATCCTATGAGTGTCATAAGTTTTTATTTTACTTAAAAGTAGAGAATATTTGTTGAAACTAAGTTATGCAGAACTGTTGATTAATGACCAGAGGTAGCTGAGATGAATAATTTGTTCTTCATTGCAGGCTGAATTCGTTACAGGAGACCTGGCTTGGATAAAAAGTGAGTGTTAATCAGCATATCGTGAGTTATAAACTCATGACAGCAGGTCGTTTATTATTTAGGAAGCTGTTACAGTGGCGGGTGCATGGCTTCTCACAATCTTAAGAACAATACAGACAGCACGGGATGGGCTACAATTCAACAATAATTAAATTGGATTCCTTTTAAATAGCTCCTTAAACATTAGAGAATAAGGACGATTACGATTGGCAAAGCTTAAGAGGGTTTGCTTTTCCAGGTTACTAAGAACCCTCCCGCCTTGTTTATTGCATGCAGACAAGAAGCCAATTAATAATTTGTGGAATTTTTTTAATTCTAAAGACCGCTTATGGTCAAGGACTGGTTCATCTAACTTATATTTCTTTATAGTTTGCTCGCCAAATGGTGATCCCGGTACATAATCTATAAACTCATCATTGAATGTCAAATTGGTTTCTATTTCTGCGTCAGTATGACTGCAAGGATCAAGTGTACTTGTTGCGGGAATAGTCAAGTTTGTAAATTTATGGTTGCAGTGTTCACATGACAAATAAATGTTTTCCCATATAAATGCTAGATGACCATATTGGGCAACTTCTATATAATGATCTACTTCACTTGAGTGATTTTTTACGATGCTTTCACAATAGAAACATTTGTGATTGCTCATTGAAATCAAAGTTTCTCGGATTTTTTTATGGGCATATTGATGACTTGATGGTCGCTTTTTTCCACTTGCAATAAAAATCTTAGTCCAATCACCACCCTTGGTATCCAAGACTTCACGTATTGGTAGCCTATTTATTGATATCATCCTTCTTCAGACTTTTAAGTAGTTGATCAATTTCCAAGTATGAAAAATATTGTGGGTTTAGTTCCAAAAGTAATTTCTCAGCCTGTTCAGCTTTATCAAAATTATTACTTTCTAAAGCTGATTTACGCAGGTTCATCAAATCGCTTAACCTTTTGCTAAAGGAATCTGTGTCAAAGAGCGGAGTTCTAAGAATTTCTTCAATAGGTTGATTGACATAATAGCCGGATTCTTCTTTTACGTAACTCTGCCCTTGGTGAGCATCGTATTTGCAGACAAATACTTTTGCAGGAGCATAGGATGAAATTATAAAAGGGGAGTGAGTTGTTACTATTATTTGAAGACCAGGAAAAAATTTTTTTATAGTTGTAAGAATACTTTTTTGCCATTTTGGATGTAAATGATTTTCTATTTCATCAATTAAAAGCAATCCTTTTACATTCTGAATTTCCTCAATTTGGCTTTTTGGAGTTAATTGATAAACTGCATATGCTTTATACAGTAGCGATAATAGTCTTTGAATTAAATATAAATTACCACTGCTAAGTTTTTCAAAAGTAATTTCTGTATAGCCATATTTTATCACTGGTTCTAATGTTGTCCTAGAAATGTGCGAAAACTTAGCATTAGTTAGGCAGCTATTTATGATATCCACCGCTATGTCAAAAAGTTTAGAGCCAACTTCTTTCTCTTTAGGATCACTGCTCCCCCTTAAATAATCTAAAAACGCCAATAAGCGAGTTACATCAGTATTCTTCTGGACGCCAATTAGTGAATCTGTCAAATAAGTCTTAGGATCTAGTGTTGTGATATTTGAAATTCTGAAAGAATCAAGAGATAGCCTTGAAGTCCAATAATCAATAATCCAGGACGGTTCCAAACTTAATTGATGAAAAATATGAAAGGATAAATCGCTGTAGTTTAATTTAAGATTTTTTTCATTATCTAAACTGGAGCTTGAAACTAATTTTATATTTTTGCCCAATTCAATGTTTGCAGAGATCGCAAAATTCTCCGGATCACGAATAATATTTCTTTCAAGTCTAC
>JBBSRB010000111.1:0-10379 GCA_038243445.1 Chitinophagales bacterium
CTATTATATCTGGATCAAGACCCTGGTATTTAGTTATGGTAAACAGGTTTTGACCACTTACAAAAATCCGGGAATCAGACAAGTGCAAACTGCCCAGGAACGATTTCGGTAAGGTATAACCAAGTTCCAGATTGCGCAACCGTAAATAAGAACCGTCTTCAATCCAACGATCAGAGTTGCCTCTTACATTTGATTGTATACCTCTGTCAGCAACACCGTTAACAGCGTAAGAAACACCAAGGCGAGGCGTGCTTGTATTTGTATTGGTTGGTGTCCAATAACTAAGTCCTTTTCTATAGTTAGAATATTCCATGGCATCTAACCCACGGATTACATCATTATAAAGCTTTTGGCCAAATGCTCCATAAAGCTGAATGTTTAGGGTAAAGTCCTTGTAGCTTAAGTTGCCTTGTAAACCAGTAGTGAATTTAGGCCAAGGCGATCCGGCAAATTCACGATCCTGATCATTTATATCATCTTTAGAACCACCATCTACAAGATTTAAATAACGAATATCTCCCGGCTTTGCATAATCAGCCTGTGCTTTATGGTCATCAATTTCCTTTTGCGTTTGAAAAATGCCATCAGTTCTTAAAACATAGTATTCGCCAATGGAACCACCTACTTGTGAACGTGTATTGCCACTTTGAAGATAATTTCTGGGTTTTCCGGTTGTAGGGTCAATGCCCAGATTACCTAAGGCAAGAATTTCGTTCCTGATAACGCTAAAATTAGCTGCAACGTTCCAGGTAAAATCGCCCGACATTCTCGGGCGATAGCCCAGTTCTAATTCGATACCCTTATTTTCAATAGTACCAATATTCACTACCGGATTGCCACCCAGATTACCAAGATAACCAGGAAGTGGTTGCTCTATTAATACATCATCGGTTTTAGAGCGGAATAAATCCAAAGTTGCTGTAATCGTATTATTCAGGAAGGCTGCATCTACACCAACATTTGCTGTTGCTTTACGTTCCCATTTCAGATCTCCAGGCACCAGTCTTGCCTGCGTTCCTCCTGTTACCTCTGCTTGGTTAGCACCGAAAATTGCTCTTGTACCCTGATTTAAGAAACCCGTGTATTGATAACGTCCTAAACCTGCAAGCCCCAAAATACCGTATGAAGCCCGTACTTTCAGGTCAGATATAACACCTTTATTAAAGAAATTTTCGTTACTGATTCTCCAGGAAACTGCACCTGATGGAAAATACCCTCTTCTGAAATTAGGTGAAAACAAAGAGCTTTTATCTGACCGGAACGTAAAAGATGCCAAATATTTATCTTTTAAATTATAATTTACTCTGCCGAAATATGAATTTATATAAGTTTTGCCAAGAGTACCTGTAGATCCATTGGCGCCAGTTGCTGAATTAATAGTGGTAAAATAATCACTACCGAAAAGAGCAAGATTGGTACGACTGCCGGAACTATACTCATCATTTATCGCTTGATCGCTCAAGCCTATTACTGCAGAAATAGAATGATCGTTAAATCTTTTATTGAAATTAAGCGTATGTTCCAGCATAGTATTTAAAAATTGCCCTCTGCCCTCTTCCACCGAGCTTGGCGCTAAATTCGCCCTCCAGGAATAGATGCCTGGTTTACGTAAAACATTTGTATGATCCAGGCTGGTTTCGCCTGCTGCATTAAACCGATAACTAAGAGAATTGAATATTTTGAAATCAAGATATACATTCCCCAAAGCTTTAAAGAAGTTGGATTTTACTTTCCATAAATCATTTATAGCAACTAAGTTGCGGGAAAAAGTAGGAATATCATCGGTGCCTATACCATAACCGCCGGGGTTTGAAAAGTTAATGTAACTGTTGTTGCGAACAGGAATAATTGGCAGGCTGCTAAATACATCCACCCACGGATTGCCTACTTCAAAATTACCCTGCACTGGTGCATGACGATTAGAATTCGACAGCATTAGGTTCTGCGAAATTTTGAACCTGCCCCTGGATGCTTCAGAATTAATTCTAAAGGCTGCTCTTTCAAAACTGTGCCCTAAAAGTGTTCCTTCGTCTTTTAGATAAGAACCTGAAATAAAAATGTTTGCATTTTTACTACCACCGGAAAGATTAAGATTATAATCCTGCAAATGGCCTGTTCTTAATATTTCATCTGCCCAGTTGGTATTTACTCCTCCGGTATAATTGGCTATGCCGGCAGGAACGGGAAAGCCTGTGTTTTGATATGCGGTTTTAGCTGTAGCAACAAACTCTGATGCGTTCATCATATCATAGGTTTGAGGCACATTTGCTATGCTGTATCTTGCAGTAGCACCAATTTTCAATGGACCTTCTTTTCCTTTTTTTGTGGTAATGATGATTACACCGTTGCCGGCCCTTGAACCATAGATAGCAGCAGCAGAGGCATCTTTCAATACTTGAATGCTTTCTATATCATTAGGATTAACTGTGGTATTGGGATCGCTGAACATTCCATCAATAACGTATAATGGATTGCCGTTTCCAAATACTGTGCTTAAACCCCTGATGTTTACAACGGCTTCCTGCCCCGGAGCACCGCCTGTTCTAACAGCAACGCCGGCTGCCATGCCTTGCAGTTGTTCGGGCAACGAACGCGAAGCAAGCCGTTGTGTATTTTCCGTATTCACTACACTGGTAGCCCCTGTCAAATCCCTTTTTCGCACTGTTTGATAACCAATAACAACTACTTCGCTTAGTGTGCCTTCAGATTGTTGCAGGGTTTCATTAATGTCGGCGCCGGTAACCGTTACTTCGCGGTTTTGAAAACCTACCGAACTAATAACTAAAGTGCTGCCTGTGGGCGCATCAATGGTAAACTGTCCGTTTACGTCTGTTGCTACCGACCGGTTTGTTCCTTTTACCGTAACTGTTGCCCCCGCAAGTGCTTCGCCCGATGGAGAACGCAAAGTTCCCCGCACGGTTTGCTGCGCATACAAGTTGAGGCTTAAGAGCAGGGCCGCAATAGTGGCCAGTGCAAAATAATGCAATCGCTTTTTCATTTTAATTTTTTGCAGTTGATAATTAAAAAAATAAGCTTTCGGGGAACGGCGTAATCGGGAGGTTTTCTTTAAGATATCGGATAGGTTCTTTATTCTTTTCTGACGCTTGTATTTCGAAAAATAAGTTTTGGCTCCAGAACTATTTTTGGAGGATGCTTTTTATAAAGCCCTTCTTTGTTTGACAAGTTGAAGAAGAGTTTCGCTGCCGCTTCGCCCATCTTTATTGTTTGTTGATCTACCGTTGACAGAGAAGGTGTGATGTATTGGCCGAATGTTTCGTTTGCAAAACCAATTAACGCTACTTCTTCCGGTATTTTTTTGTTTCGCTCTTTTAATGCTTTGAGGGCGCCGAGGGCTGTAAAATCTTCTACTGCAAAAACGCCATCAATGTTTTTGTGCTGCCGCAACAATTGCAACATGCCTGTGTACCCAGAGGCGATGGTTAACTGCCCGTTTATAATTCTGTTTTCGTTTATGGCAAGTCCGTTTTGCTCAAGGGCTTTTTTGTACCCTTGCAGTCGTTGATGAAATATAGGTATATGTTGAGGGCCGGCAATGTGTGCTATGCTGGTGCAGCCCACATCTATAAGGTGTTGGGTGGCATCGAAGGCGCCTTTAAAATCATCTATGACAACGGACGGCACCGCCAAATCATCGGCAACGCGGTCAAATAACACCAGCGGAACCTGGCTGTTTTTTAATTCTTCAAAATGAGAAAGGTCTGTTGTTTCTTTTGAAATGGAAGCAATCACACCATCTACGCGCGAACGCAAAAATGTACCTACACCCTTTTTCTCTACTTCTTCCAACTCATTAGAATGGTAAAGGAGTACGTTATAATCATTTTCAGATGCTATTTTTTGTATGCCATGAACTACCGAGCCGAAGAAGTTTATTTCGGCGCTTGGTATAATTACACCAATGATCTTTGATTTTCCCGAACGTAACGAGGAAGCAAGCCGGTTTGGCCTATAGTTTAGCGCCTTTGCAATTTTGTGAACAGCGGTTTTTGTAGAAGTACTGATTGCGTTGTGTCCGTTGAGCGCACGTGAAACGGTTGACGGAGTTATGTTTAACTCGCGGGCTATATCCGAAATCGTTGCTTTGGTAACAGGCTCCTGCATTGGCTTATGCAATCGTTTGCATAAATTTAACATTGTTGCCTATACCGGCCAAATTTACTTCTGCAGCTGTTAATATTCTTTCCGGGTATGATGAGAGCAAGAAGGCAACACTGCTCTATCTTTTTGCCCAGCTTAAATTTATCAATGATGTAAAAACCTACGAAAAAGGGTCAACTGCATTAGTATGTGCGTTCGTTACTTCTTATATCAAAATTGGACAAAACGCCTGAAAACCTTTTAAATGTATTTGGGACAAAGCCAAAAAACCTCTCAAAAAGGGGTACGTATCATTTTAAAATCATGAAACGAAAATTATCCGCAGATGTTTAAACAGAAAAAACCCTGCATTGCTGCAAGGTTTGACGTACCGCGTACGGGATTCGAACCCGTATCACCACCGTGAAAGGGTGGTGTCCTAACCCTTAGACGAACGCGGCGTTTTAAGGGAGTGCAAAAATAAGGGAGCAAGCTGTGCGAACCAAAGTTTTTTTTAAATAAAAAGGCTCTTCTTTCAAAGAGCCTGTAAAAAGAAAAATGCCATCTTAGTTCTTTGCTATATCAAGCTTGCGAAAAATGCTTCGGATGCTGCTTCGCAACTCTTTACTTGTAAGGTTTTTGTTGGCTACTTCGCCGGTAGTCCATCCTTGCCAAATTACCTTGTCTGTTTTTGCATCAATCATTGTAATGGTTACTGTACCTTCTTTTGTTTGATAAGCATCACGATCGTAACCTAAAAATTGAGAAGGGTAATAAATGCCAGCCCAGCGACGGGTGTATGGGTTATAATAATACCTGGTTGCCGACCGGGAATAAACAGGACTTGTTGATTCTTTCACTGCGTTTTCTACCAGCACGTCGTAACTTAAAAATACATCAGCCCGGTTCTTTGTTTCTTTCCAGCCTTCTTTCACCAGTTCTTCGGCTACCGCTTTGCGGATGGTTTGCTCTGTCAGCGAAACCGTTTTGCTGCCGTTAGCGATGCCCGTGGTATCTTTAGTTTCTACCCAGGAAAACGAACGATAATTAGCAAGGTTTACTGTTTCGTCTTTTTCTACGTGAGCTACAGAAGCACAACCTGCAAGCACCAGCACCGCAAAACTCGCAACACTAAACGTCATTAGGTTTTTCATAATTTTTTCTCCTTGTTTTTATTCTTCATATACGGCAAATGATATGCAAGTATTTTAAACAAGATGTGAAAGTTGAATGAACAGAGATTCTTTTGTTTAACCAGGCAGCAATAATTTGTTAAAACGATTGTGGTTTTTTTGAAAGTCAGTTTGTCAGCCCAATTTGGAAATGCTGTTCTGGAATAAGTACATCGCGAAAGCCTTTTTTTATCAACTTACTTTTTAATTCTTCCTGCACGTTGTACTCACCGTGAACCAAAAACAAATTATCCACTTTGCTTTTTTCCTGGCAAGCCAACCATTGGCTTAAATCTTCATAATCGCCGTGGGCGCTCATGCTTTTAACCGACCCTATTTCTGCATTAACCTGGTGGCGTACACCAAAAATTCCCACTTCTTTGGCGCCCCCAATTAAGCGTCCGCCAAGCGAAGTTGGCTCGCAGTAACCCGTCATTAAAATGGCGTTTCGGCTATTTTCGATGTTGTTACTTATGTGGTGTTTTACCCGTCCCGCATCAGCCATGCCGCTCGCAGAAATGATTACGCAGGGTTCATTTTGGTAGTTTAATTCTTTCGATTCTTCCACCGAGTTGATATATTTTAATCGGTGAAACGAAAATGGATCATCATCCTTTTGCAATACTTTTTGGATAGTTGAATTAAAGTAAGCGGGATAGCTTTTTACCACGTCGGTGATGGAAGTACTTAGTGGACTATCTAAAAAGTAATTCACTTTTGGCAGCCGTTCTTCTAGCTCTAATTGGTTAAATGCATACAACAGCTCCTGTGTGCGGCCAAGACTAAATGCAGGAATAATCAGCTTTCCGCCCTTTTCAATGCAGGTGCGCCTGATCCAGCTAAGAAGTGTGTCTACAGAAGTGGAAACGCTTTCGTGCAGGCTGTTTCCGTATGTCGATTCCATAATGATAAAATCAGCTTGGGAAAAGGTTTCCGGCGACCTCAGAATCACATCTCTGTACCGACCCAGATCGCCACTGAAAGTAAGTTGTTTTCGCTGTCCGTTTTCGCTAATGCGGAGGTGCACGCACGCACTTCCAATAATGTGGCCGGCATCGGTAAACTGGGCTTCTACGTTTTCCATTACGCTAAACCATTGCCCGTAAGGTTGTGCAACAAAATGCGAAAGACTGCTTTCTGCATCTTTGCTTGTATATAAAGGTTGCACATAAGGCTTGCCCTGCGCTTTGCTTCCTTTGTTGTGGTATTTGGCATCGTTTTCCTGTATGTGCGCCGAATCTTGTAACAGCAGTGCAGCAAGTTCTTTAGTGGCATCGGTACAAAATATTTTTCCTTTGAAACCATCTTTTACCAACTTTGGAATTAGGCCGCTATGATCAATGTGTGCATGCGATAAAATCAGTACATCTACTTCCGCAGCGTCAAATCCAAAATGACGGTTAAGCGAATCTGTAGCATCGCCCATGCCCTGAAAAAGGCCACAATCCAATAGAACTTTGCGGTTGTTTTTCAATGTCAATAAATGTTTCGAACCAGTAACCGTGCGTGCTGCACCATGAAATGCAATCTTCATATAACGTGACTTTAATTAAATAATAGAAATCTACTCTAACACGAAAGTTAGACCAATTATTTCCATGAAATTTAGGAAACAGTTGCGCAGAGAAGATGAGCAACCCGCTGCAGGTCTTCTGCTATGTGTACAACATGCTCAGGTTCGTGTTTTGCTTTTTTGCTTGAAAGACCACGTAAATAAAAATTCTGCAACCAGCTCCTGTTGGTCATTATAGCCCTTTGTTTTTACCGTGATGGTTTGTCCTTCTCCGGTATTCTTGCTCTTATCAATGGCTTTTTTTATCTCGTCTCCATCGATGCAGGTAAAATAGGTTTTTCCAGTGGCTTTTTTAAAAAAACGTGCTTCGTTAGCAATTACCAGCATGGAAATGCGGGGCTGGGAATGATAGCTATGCGCCATAGCCAGCACGCCGGTGCTCATTTCGGCAGCCATACTTAAGCAGGCAAAATAAGTAGAGTTAAATGGGTTTTGTGTAAACCAGCCAAACGGAACCGAAACTACACTGTGCTGCTCATCAACTTTTACCACTCGTACACCTGAAAAATAAGCAGCCGGAATTTTTTTCAATAAGAAAGCAGCAAATTTTAGCCGGTGCCTGATCAAAGAAAAAAAAAGAGTTGTAGCATCAGCTTTTTTCTCAGGAGATTCATTCATCTTTTAAAATTAATCTTTATAGATGGCTTCTTCAAAAGCACCCGGCGCCCAGCCACGTAAAAACGAGATGATCTTATCCCTGTCGTATCCGTTTCCTTTTTCTAACAAAGAGCTGTCCTGGGTATGAATAAGATGACCTTCTTTATCTAACACCAATAACACAGGAAAACCAAAACGTTGCGGAAAGCCAAACTTCTTTAAAATGTCCTTATTTTTATTTTCTCTACTATAATTTAGGTGAACTACAACAAAATTATCCTTTACCAGAACTTTAATGGTGCTATCGGCGTGCATAAAACTATTTAATTTAAAACACCACACGCACCAGTTTCCACCTACCTGCACCAGCACGTGCCTGTTTTCTTTTTTTGCAAGAACAACAGCCTTTTCCACATCTTTTGCTGCACTGGCCCAAGGGTTGTACAGTTTCGATGTATCGGTTGCCGAAGCCGAATGCGCATAAAGAAGGCAGAGGATAAGCATAAAAAAAATTCGCATTGTTTTTCTTTGCAAGCTACGCTATTAACAAAAATCTTATCCTTAAATGAAACCGTTTCCATAATTGCGCCGTCTATATCCGAAATATTTTCTCAATTTTGACACTAAATAAATTTAATTAATGAAACAAATTTTTCTTTTAGCTGCCGTAGCTCTTTCGGTTACCGGCTTTTCTCAAAAAACATCCGGAAAACTAACTTTTAATAAAGGACAAAAGCTGGAGATGGTTACAAAGGTAAACAGCCTCGTAAGCATGGACATGATGGGACAATCCATGGAAACTAAAGTAGAAGCAACCATTACCCGGCATTTTGATGTGGAAGATGTTGCTAACGGTTTGGCCACCATTGAACATAAAATGAAGCGCATGCAAATGAATATGGATGTGCCCATGAGCGGTCCGCAGTCGTTTGATTCGGAAAACGAAAAAGACATGAAAGGTGATGCGGGAAAAGCAATGGAAAAAGCGTTAAAAAATAAGTACACAATGACTGTAGACGCTAATGGAAAAATTACTTCCGTAAAGGCAGATGACGATAACCCCAATAAAGCGGAAGCATCGGAATCAGACATGATGGCGGGCGCAATTGGCGGTTTAGCCGAAGGAATGGATTTACCAAAAGCAGGAGACATGAGCGAGTTTAAAATTTTGCCTGGCGCAGGTGTTTCAAAAGGCGAAAGCTGGACTGATACCACCGGCGGCAACAAAGCTGTTTATACAGTAACCGATATTACAGGTTCTGATATTTTGATTGAATTCACAGAAAACGGCACCACTGAAAGAACGCAGGAAGCCAACGGAATGGAATTAAAAATATCTTCTAAAGACAATACAACAGGAAAAATAATTTTAGATAAAGCAACCGGTTTACTGAAAGAAAAAACCGCCACCACAAAGTCCGAAGGGATAATGGAAATGATGGGACAAAGTGTTCCGATGAACACCACCAGTACGAAAACAGTTACTGTAAAAGGTTCTTAATAAAATCAACTTTTAACTAAAAAGCCCGTTGTAGTCAGCGGGTTTTTTGTTTGGTTCTATCCATCAAAATTCTGCAGCAGTTGCAATAAAAAGACTTCAAAAAGGGTCGGCGAACCAGGGTTGTTTTACAACACTTCTACCTGGCTTTTCAGCAGGTCTGCAAATTCATCGCGCCGGCGAATGATAAATGCTTCACCTCCTTTTACCAAAACTTCAGCAGGTTTTAAACGCGAGTTGAAATTGGATGCCATTTCAAAACCATAGGCACCCGCATTGTAAAATACAAGAAGGTCTTCTTCGCGAATTTCTTTCATCATCCGATCCGAAGCAAAAGTGTCTGTTTCGCAAATGTTGCCAACCACCGAATATTTTTTCTCCCCTCCACTCCTGTTGCTGATGTTTTCTATCCGGTGAAACGCATCGTAAAACATAGGACGAACAAGGTGGTTAAACCCGCTGTTGACACCTGCAAACAATGCAGTAGACGTTTGTTTTAGCACGTTTACTTTTGTAATGAATGAGCCGCTTTCGCTTACTAAATATTTGCCCGGTTCAAACCAAATTTCCAAACCACGATTGCGGCTGTTTGGGTGATGTTGAAATAATTGTGTAACCTTTTGAGCAAGTAAATTAATGTCGGTTTCTTCGTCGCCGTTGTAATAAGGAACTTTGAATCCACCGCCTAAATCTATGGCTTTTAAATCTTTAAAAAACGGCATAATTTCCAGCACTACTTCAATACCTTTTACAAACACTTCCACATCTTTTATTTCGCTGCCGGTGTGTATATGAAGGTCCTGGATACACAAATTGTATTGTTCCACCATCAACAATATTTCGGGCAACTGCTCTACCGGAATTCCAAATTTGCTCCTGTCGTGACCGGTAGAAATTTTTAGGTTACCGCCTGCCATAATGTTTGGGCGCAACCGCACACCTACAGGATAGCTGTGTCCCCATTTTTCTCCCCATTTTTTAAGGTTAGAAAGGCTGTCGATATTAATGATAACACCAAGGCTTTTGGCTTCATCAATTTCCGAAAAATGAATGCCGTTTGACGTGTATAAAATTTGATGCGGCAAAAAACCTGCATAAAGCGCCAGCTTTACTTCGTTTATAGAACTGCAATCAATGTTGGCACCCAGGGACTTTATATATCTAATTATGCTTATGTTTGTAAGCGCCTTGCAGGCATAAAAAAAAACGGCGTTGGTTTGCTTAAAGGCGCCTGTAAGCTTGTTCCATTGTTCCTTTATTTTTTCGGCATGATAGACGTAAAGCGGAGTACCAAAACGTTCCGCCAGCTCTTTAAGCTGTTCATCAGATAAACTTTGCACCATGGTAGCGAAGATACTAAAGCCGGTGAGAAACCTGTTTGTACTCAGGCGCTCCACGCCATTTTATTTGCGGCTTTTACCCCTTTTCAGGTTGTTTCTTC
>JBBSRB010000112.1:0-10183 GCA_038243445.1 Chitinophagales bacterium
ATTGGTAACTTAAATCCCGATGACATAGAAACTATAACAGTTCTAAAAGGGGCCTCTGCTGCGGCTTTGTATGGCTCCCGTGCAAAAAATGGGGTAATCTTAATCACCACAAAAAGGGGTAGCGGAAAAGGCACTATTGAATTTAATTCAAACTTTGTAGCAGAACAAATTATAGATCCTACAAACTGGCAATATATTTACGGAAATGGGTCAAATGGATTAGCACCAACCAACGGTACCTCAGCGTTTGAAACAGGCAATTCAAGCTGGGGTGCTAAACTCGATGGATCGAGCGTGGTGCAGTTTGATTCTGTTGCACGACCTTACGTGGCGCAGCGCGATAATATTGAAAACTTTTATCGTACCGGTTCTACATTCACCAATACACTTTCTTTTAGCAAAGGCTTTGAAGGTGGTGGATTCCGGTTTTCAGCCAGCAATTTAAACAACAAATCAACGGTTCCAAATTCAGGACTAACCCGGCAGAATTTAAATCTGGCAGCAAATTTCCAGGTTACTAAGCGTTTAAATATTGAAGCCCGGGCAAATTACCTTATTGATGATGCGAAGAACCGGCCAATTTTAGGTGACGGAGCGGGAAATGCGAATTTTCAAGTTATGTTTTTGCCAACAAGCTTAGATGTTAACACGTTGAAGCCAGGCACAAAACCCGACGGAAACGAATTATTGTTTAGTAATAACAACTATGCAACAAACCCCTGGTTTGCTGCCGAAAAATACATAAACAACACAAAAAGGCATCGCTTTATTGGCTCAGCAAGTGCCCGTTATACCTTGGACAATGGGCTTTTTGGCCAGGTTCGTGTCGGGCAGGATTATTACAACAACCGTTACACAGGCGTAGTGCCAACCGGTACGGCGTACTTCGGACAAGCACCATGGAATATTCAGGAGCAATTTACAGGCGTATCTGAATTAAATGCAGATGTTTTGGTAGGTAAAACTTTCAATGTAAACAACAACTTTACCATTACACCAAACGTGGGCGGAAATTTGAGAAAATCAAGATCTGAAGGAACCATTGAATTAGGTACCGGTTTTTTAGTTCCCTACGTATATAATATCAAAAACGCAAACAACAAATCAATTGATTACACCGATTTTCGGCAGGAAGTTCAGTCAGTTTACGGAACGTTAGAATTTGCTTACCAAAATTTTCTTTATCTAACAGCAACTGGCAGAAACGACTGGTTTTCTACACTTGCTCCCTCTGCAAATCTGGATATTTTTTATCCTTCTATAAGTGGTTCTTTAGTATTTACCGAATTAGTAAAACCGTCCTGGTTGTCTTTTGGTAAAATAAGAGCTGGTTACGCTAACGTGGGTTCTGGCTTAGATCCATATCAAACACTTTTAAATTACAATCTTTTCAGTCCACAATTAAATGGTCGTCCATTGGGCACCATTACCAATGGCGCTATTCCAAACAGCGAACTAAAGCCTTCTGAAGCAAGCGAAATTGAAATTGGCACAGACCTCCGGTTTTTTGGTAATCGCTTAAGTTTGGACCTTGCGTGGTACAACAAAAAGTCAACAAACGAGATCGTTTCTGCACCGGCTTCTATTACTTCTGGTTATACCGGTGTTGTATTAAACATAGGCGAAATTCAAAACAGGGGCGTTGAAGCACTTATCACCGGAAGACTGGTTAAGTCTCGTGATTTTAATTGGACAAGTTCGTTCAACGGCGCTATAAATAACAACGAAGTACTTGCGTTAGCTGCAGGACAATCGCAGTTAGGAATTGCAACCTCACGTACGGGTAATGGTTTTACTCGAAATATTGTTGGGTTACCATCAAATCAGGTAATGGCTTTCGACTACAAATATGATGATGCCGGTAAGATGGTGGTTGATGCCGTAACCGGTGTACCTGTTCAGGGCGATTTAATACCTTTCGGTTCTGCTTACCACAAATACACAGCAGGTTTCAACAATGAATTTTCGTACAAGGGGTTGAACTTCTCTTTTCTTATTGATGGAAAATTTGGTGGAAAATTATTTTCTGCTACAGATTATTATGGTTACTTCTATGGGCTGCACCAGGAAACCCTAAAAGGTCGTGAAACAGGATTTGGACCAAACGGCGCAACAAAAGCCAATGTTTATTACACCAGTCTTGCTCAAAACGTTTCTAAAATGTTTGTGGAAGATGCAAGCTTTATAAAATTCCGTCAACTTGTAGTGGGTTACACGTTCCCATCTAAAATTTTTAACGACGCTATTCAGGGTGCCACACTAAGCTTTGTAGGTCGCAATTTGTTTACGATAATGAAACGCACAGATAACATAGATCCTGAAGCAAGCTACGGTGGTGGATCTCATGGTTTAGAAGCAGGTGGCGTTCCGCCGGTACGAACTTTTGGATTAAACCTGAACGTTAAATTCTAATAACGAAAGCAATTAAATTACCAAGCAATGAAACAAAAAAAATTAAAATATAGCACCTTGTTTTTGGCAGGCGCCCTTCTCTTTGGAGGTTGCACAAAAGACTTCAACGAAATTAATACCGATCCAACGGCTTATAGTGCATCTAACTTCGACCCCAACTACTTACTAACTACGGCGCAATTGGCCTACACCGGTAGTTTTGATTTTAGTTACGAAACATGGCGTGGAAACCTAATTTACAGCAGCACAATAATACAGGGCTTGGCCACACCAATTGGTTATTGGGCAGGTGATAAATATCTTTTAAATGCCGATTACACCGCTGCTTACTGGGTGGTTGCTTATCCCGAACAGGTGAAACCAGTAGCTGATTTAGTGAAGTTTACCGAGGGAATTGACAAGTACAAAAACGTACACCAAATTGGACGGTTGGTAAAAGCTATGATTCTTCAAAGAATTACCGACCTGTACGGAGACGTGCCTTATTTCGATGCCGGTTTAGGTTATTATAATAAAACCTATTTTCCTAAATATGATAAACAGCAGGATATTTACGCTGATTTGCTTAAGGAATTTGAAGATGCGACAAGTAAGTTAGACCCTGCAGGAGATAAACCCTCAGGTGATGCATTTTATGGTGGCGACATTGCCAAATGGCAGCGCCTTGGCAATACCTTATTATTACGTGCCGCTATGCGTCTTTCTAAAGTTGACCCCGCAACCGCACAGGCTATTGTTGCAAAAGTGGTTGGTAAAACCATGCAAAGTAATAGCGATAATGCTTTTTTGAAACATGATTTAAAAGGAGGCCGCCCCACCGTTAATCGTAATTTCCAGGTGCTTTTAGGAGGTCCGGAAAACCAATACGTAAAATGGTCTAATACCTTTATTGATTTGCTAAAAAATACAAACGACCCAAGGTTGGGGGTAGTTGCCGAGTTGGGAATTATGGGTCAGCAAGGCGACATGACTCCAGCAAATCAGCAAGGCTTAACAAACGGTAAAGATTTAAGCGGAGTCGCTGGTCGCGATGTGTCAAGCATTCCAGGCTGGACAAATATTAACGATTACTCCCGCCCAAGCAGATACTTTACAAAATTAGATGCACCTACATTTATTTTAACCTATGCAGAATCTGAATTATTATTAGCCGATGCGGCGCAAAGATGGGGCATTGCCGGAAGCGCATCTGAACATTATAATAATGGAGTGAAAGCAGCAATGACTTATTTAAGTCAATACGATGCAGGAGCGGCCATAAGCGAAGCTGCCGCACAGGCTTACCTGGTAGCCAACCCGTATAACCCAGCAAACGGATTAGAAATGATTAATACCCAATATTGGGCGCATACTAATACCATGTTTGATTTTTATGAGTCATGGTCTAACTGGAGAAGGACTGGGTTTCCTGTTTTAACTCCGGTTGTTTATCCTGGAAATGCTACAAACGGCACCATTCCGCGCCGCTTTCCTTATCCTCAATCAGAAGCAAATACAAACCCCGACAACTATTCTGTTGCGCATAACGCGGTGCCAGGCGGAGATAATTTAATGGGTCGAGTTTGGTGGGATAAAAAATAAATTGTTCTCTTACATAAGCAATCGTCAGGCTGTCTTTTTCTAAAGACAGCCTTTATTTTTATTTCTAAAAACAAGGTTTCTGAAATTAGAGTTTAAGCCGCCGGGACTTGGGGAAACCCTGCCAAAAGGGAAAGCCGTTTACAACATACATTTGACAAACGTATTCACATTCTATACACTTCTAATGGTTACCGCTTTATGAAATACAACCTATTTTTTCTTCTATTTGCTATTCATGTGTGTGCCTCAGCGCAAACAAATAATTCCGCGTTTAATTCAAACGATCTTTCTTTACAATGGGAAGTAGTGGAAAACAATTACAAAGGAAAAAGAGAATTTCTCTCTGCCTTTACGTTAACTAATGGCTCCAAACAGCAATTTAGTTCAAAGGGATGGAGTATTTATTTTAATTTCCCCCGCATAATCAATGCAGCATCTGTAACCGGAAATGTACGCATAGAACACATTAACGGCGACTTTTATAAGCTGTCGCCAGAAACAGATTTTAAACCACTTCTGCCTCGCCAATCTGTACGCATAAATTTTATAGCAGGTGCATGGGGCGTAAGTATTTCTGATGCGCCTGCGGGTATTTACATAGTTTGGGATAATGCACCTGAAAAGGGTTTTGTATTGAACAATT
This sequence comes from Chitinophagales bacterium, assembly GCA_038243445.1. Taxonomy (GTDB): domain Bacteria; phylum Bacteroidota; class Bacteroidia; order Chitinophagales; family Chitinophagaceae; genus Flavisolibacter. The sequence goes on from JBBSRB010000112.1 coordinate 4,637, forward strand.
ATGTAGTTAAGCCATCTACCCAACACAAACAATTTCAGCGTTATGCCGGAGATAAAATGGAAGTAATTACACCCCAAAAAGTGTACGAACAAAATAAAAGCATCACCGATATTGCGGCTGCTGATCTAACAAAGGTTTTCCCTACACCTGCATCTTATGTAGAAGCTAACGGTATTTTTATTCTTGATCATTCTGTATCCATTCTTACTACCAACTTTCCGGTGGAAAAAGAATACCTCGCATCAGAACTTAAAAATTTATTGGGTAAAGAAGAGAATAACAGCAATGCTGTAGGTAGTAAAGCAATTGAATTAAAGAAGAATGATTTACAGGGAGAGGCTTACCAGTTATCAATTGCACCAGATAAAATTTCTATTGCTGCCGGTACTGCTGCCGGAATATTCTACGGCATTCAAAGTTTAAAAACAGCCATGCCGGCAAATGCATTTAAAAGGGTGCAAACAGCTATCAACATTCCGGCAATGGAGGTTATTGATTCGCCACGTTTTATCCATCGTGCTTTTATGCTGGATGTGGCCAGAAACTTTCATTCAAAACAGCAAATTTTTAAGCTGCTCGACTTAATGGCTTTGTACAAGCTGAATGTTTTTCATTTTCATTTTAGCGATGACGAAGGTTGGCGGCTTCAAATTCCGGGTTTACCAGAGCTTACACAAATAGGTGCAAAAAGAGGACATACGCTAAAAGACGAAGCCTTTTTGCATCCTTCTTTTGGTTCCGGTCCCGATGTAGCTTCTTTTGGTTCGGGCTTTTATTCAAAACAAGATTTTATGGATATATTAAAATATGCAAACGAGCGGCACATTAAAGTAATTCCCGAAATAGAAACACCTGGTCATGCACGGGCAGCAGTAGCCTCTATGACGGCACGATATCATCGGTTAATAAAAGAAGGTAAAAAAGTGGAAGCAGAAGAATACCTTTTGTACGATGCAGCAGATACCTCGAAATATAAATCGGTGCAGGGCTGGTATAAAAATATAATGAATGTGGCTTTGCCTTCTACTTATACCTTTTTAGAAAAAGTGGTTGATGAAATAGTGCTTATGTATAAAGAAACAGGTGCGCCTTTGCAAACCATTCATTTTGGTGGCGATGAAGTGCCCGGCGGTGTATGGGAAGGTTCGCCCGTGGTACAGCAACTAATAAAAACCAATTCTTCGGTAAATAACATTAATGATTTGTGGTATTATTTTTTTGGCAATGTAAATAAGCTGCTTCAAAAAAAAGGTTTGTATTTATACGGCTGGGAAGAAATTGCTATGCGCAAGACCATGTTAGATGCAAAGCCGGTTTATATTCCAAATCCACAATTTGTAAACCAAAATTTTCAGGTTGATGTATGGAACAATGTAATAGGCTGGGGCGCTGAAGATCTGCCATATCAATTGGCTAATGCCGGTTATAAAGTTATTCTGTCTCCGGTAACAAATATGTATTTCGATATGGCTTATCAAAAGGTTTTTGAAGAACCAGGCTACTATTGGGGCGGATATTTAGATGTGGACAAACCTTTCAATTTTATACCGTTTGATTATTTTAAAAATTCTACAGAAGATATAAATGGCAACAAAGTAACGCCCATCTTTTTTGCCAATAAAGAACGATTAACTGATTACGGAAAGCAAAACATTCCGGGTATTCAGGGCTTGCTGTGGAGCGAAACAATTAAAAGCCCGCAGCAAATGGAATACATGATATTGCCCAAATTATTGGCATTGGCCGAACGTGCCTGGGCAAAAGATCCTGACTGGGCTACAGAAAAAGACAGCAGTAAAGCAGCTGCGCTTTACAATAAAGCCTGGTCGCAATTTGTAAATGTAGCGGGCAAGCGGGAGCTGCCGCGACTTGATTATTATGCAGGTGGATTTATGTATAGGATACCAACAGCCGGAGCAATCATAAATAAGGGCATAGTGGCCGTAAACACGCAGTTCCCCGGCTTACAAATACGATACACTACAAACGGAACCGAACCAAATTTTAATAGCAGTTTATATACATTGCCAATAAATACTAAAGGGCTTATTAAAATAAAGCTATTTACTGCCGGTGGCCGGGGAGGCCGCACAATTGAAATTAACAACCGGTAGCGTTACTTATTTGATGGTTTAATTAAGCTTAACAATTTATCAGCAATTGATAAAAGTGTATCAAAATGTATGGGCTTGGTAATGTATTCTACATTTTTTTTATGAAAAAAAATGCGGTCTAAAACGCTGGAAGAAGTGCTGAAAATAACAATGGGAATATGGGAAAGTTGTTCATCGTTTTTAATTGCCTGAAACGTTTCGCGCCCGTCCATTTTGGGCATGTTTATATCCAGCACAATTAAGGCAGGCAGTGCGCCCTGCTCTTTCATCTGGCGAAGCAATTCCAGTGCTTCAACACCATTGTACGCTTCTTTAATGGTGTATTTGGCATTGATGGTATTTATTGCTTTCTGCAACAAATGCAAATCGTCAACATCATCATCTACACAAAGAATCGTATGGTTTACTGTCATATAGATATGGTTAAAACAAATCCTTCTAAGACTGCCCTTTCAAAAGTAAATTTTAGTATGCCGTGGGCTATCTTCTATCGGCCACTTAAGCCTATCTGTCGGTGAGGTAAGTATTTATAACGGTGAAATATTGATAGTAGAATTACGGCCCCTTTTTGGAGGCTTTTACTTTTAGCTAAGTAATTACCATAGCCCAAAAATAGGTTATTAACCCAATTGCAAATAGCAGAGGTAACGGTTACTTTTACATTGTTGATGAGCTTAAAAGTTGCACCAACAAAAGCACCAAATCCTTTTAAAAAACCAAAACCAAAAAGCCAGTCATCCAAAATAACCAAACATCCAAACCTTAAAAAACCAAAACCAAACATCCAAACCTTACGAAAGAAAAACCAAACCCAAATCCAATTATCCTAAAAGAAAGTCCGTTTTTAATCTAAATCCTAAAGAAAATTCCATCCAAATCCTACCTTGAAGAACTAAGGCGTCCGATTCCGATGAGACAAAAAAATTAATAACCTTCAACGCCTTATAAAAAAATTCCCTTTGCACATGCAGAGGGATTTTTTTTTGCCGCGTTTTACGTACTGGTTTGAAACGGGTTTTATAGAGGTTGGGTGTGATTGCTACCCTTTTTAAAAGGTTTTAACTGAATTTAAATAAGCTTTTACGAATACCGCATTGCATTGTATATTTAACCGCGAAATTTTTAATTATGATGCAATTGCCAATTACTGTGCGCCGGGCGCTTGAAGTGTTGGGCCTTTATTTTTTAGGAATGATCATCGTGGTAGGAAAGGGGGTGTTAACTCCTTTATTGCTTGCCTTTTTTCTTTCTATTGTATTGCTGCCACTTTACCGTTTTTTTCGAAAGCGAAAGCTACCGGAAGTATTGGCTATAGTTTGTACGCTGTTGCTTCTGTTAATAGTGGTAGCTGGAATCGTTTGGTTTTTTACGGCGCAGGTAAGCCGGCTTGTTTCCGATTTTCCACAAATAAAGGAAAATGTAATGCTGCACCTGCAAACCTTAAGCGAATGGATTAACAAAACAACTAATTTTTCTACCGAAAAACAACTGGCGCTTTTAAACGATCAAAGCGGTAAGCTGCTTGATTCTGCAGGCGGTATGCTTGGCGGTGCGGCGGGTTCCATTACAGGCATTTTTGTGTTAGTGGGCTTACTTCCGCTGTACATATTTTTAATGCTATTTTATAAAAACCTGCTTCTTCGGTTTGTGTTTCTTTGGTTTCCACCCGACACGCATAAGCAGGTTGAAGATGTAATGAGCCAAACCCAGCTGATCATCAAAAGTTACCTCGTTGGTTTGCTGATTCAAATTACCTACATCACCATTTTACTTGGCGGTATTTTAATGATTATAGGCATAAAACATGCCCTTTTAATTGGTGCTATTTTCGCAGTTTTAAATTTAATTCCTTACGTAGGTGCACTTATTGGAAACATTATTGGCGTGTTGCTTACACTTACTTCTTCGCAGGAGTTATGGCCCATTTTTGCAGTGCTTATTACCATCGCCGCAGTACAATTTTTAGACAATAACATTCTAATGCCACGCATCGTTGGCTCAAAAGTAAAAATCAATGCGCTCGCTACTATTGTAGGTGTTATAGTAGGCGGTGCTCTTGCTGGTGTAGCCGGAATGTTTTTGTCGCTGCCGGTAATTGCTGTATTGAAAATAGTGTTCGATCGTACCAATTATTTAAAGCAATGGGGCGTGTTATTTGGCGATGAACGGCCGCAGCGAAGCCCCATGAGTTTCCCTGTATTTCGTAAAAAAAGCCGGGTGGTTCAAAAAGAGTTGGAAGAAGAAAACAAAATTGATCCGCCAAAGAGCAGCGATAAGCTGGTATAAGATTTCTCTTCATTTTTTTACCACGGCTTACCCCTTTTTCAAAGGTTTTAAGGTGTAATTTTTTTAAAAAGAGAAAAAAAATAGGTTGCAAAATATGATTTTTTAAAACCTTATAAAAAGGGTCTGTATATTTGCTGCAGTTCTTTAAAACAATCGCTTATCAAGAAAGGCAGAGGGTAATGGCCCTGTGAAGCCTTGACAACCTGTTTCGTTTTCAAAACGAAGTAAGGTGCCAATTCCATCGCGCAACCCGCGCGACAGATAAGTCAGATCAAAGCTTACACTTCCTCTTTTTTAAAATAAGTAAAAGCCCTTCTGATTTTTTCGGGAGGGCTTTTTTGTTTTGCATCGGCTTTGCCGCTCTTTCTTTTTTGATAAGAACAAACCATAATAAAATAGATCATGAATTCGAAAAAGTTAACCATTGGCCTTTTTGGCTTTGGCGTTGTAGGAGAAGGCATTTACAATGTAGTGCAACAAACACCATCCTTAAATGCACAAATAAAAAAGATTTGCATTAAACAGCCTCTTAAAAAACGAGCTGCGCCGGCGCACTTGTTTACCACCGATTACAACGTTATTCTAAACGATAACGATATAAACTTAATTGTAGAATTAATTGACGATGCCGATGAAGCATTTAGCATTGTTTCGTCGGCACTTGCCAACAAGAAAGTAGTGGTAAGCGCTAATAAAATGATGATTGCCGAGCATCTGCCCGAACTGCTTCAACTGCAACAACAATGGAGCACATCATTTTTATACGAAGCAGCAGTTTGCGGTAGCGTGCCCGTTATAAGAAACCTTGAGGAATATTACGATAACGACCTGCTGCAAGGAGTTTGCGGTATAGTTAACGGCTCTACTAATTATATTTTAACCAAAATGTTTTCGGAGGGAAAGCCTTACAAAGAAGCGCTTGCCGAAGCGCAAAGCCTGGGCTTTGCAGAAAGTAATCCAGCGCTTGATGTGGAAGGACGCGACGCTGCAAATAAATTAACCATTTTACTTCTTCATGCTTATGGAATTGTTTCCCATCCGGCACAATTGCTTCGCAAAGGCATTACACATATAGCAAACAGCGATTCGGTTTGGGCAGAAGAAAAAGGACATCAGGTAAAGCTAACTGCACAGGCAAGGCGCCTTA
>JBBSRB010000113.1:0-10182 GCA_038243445.1 Chitinophagales bacterium
CAAGTGAAAGACGTGCGCATTATAGAATTGTACGATCCCAAAGGAAACACCTTGTCCAAACCCGACTATTTATGGACAAAAACCAGCGAACCAGCTGAGCCTGGTGAAAAGACATCTATACAAATTGGCACTTCTGCGCAAGATGTTTTTGTGGTAAAAGAGGTGGAAAAAAGAGCTCAAAAAGGGTCTCCGAAAATAGAGTTTGGCTTGTTAAACAACGAAAAGAAAAGTTACTCCTTTAGTCCTTCGGAAGAAGACCGAGGTGGCTTTGGAGTGTCGTTTTCCTTTGTAAAAAACAACCGTTTTTACAGCGTTGATGATGTGATTTCGGTGCCCTGGAGCAATAAAGATATATACGTTGAATTTGCCACCTTTCGCGATAAAACGCTGCCTGGCAGCGAAGAAAAATGGACCGTAAAACTGAAGGGCAACAAGGGCGAAAAGTTGGCCGCCGAAATGCTTGCCAGTATGTACGATGCCTCGCTGGACCAGTTTGCCCCTCATGCCTGGAGCAAGCCGCAAATTTGGCCGCAATATTCAAGCTTGCTCAGTTGGCAGGCAGCCCAAAATTTTGGCGCTGTCAACTCTATTCAAAAATGGATTGGTGAAGATTACAAAGAGTTTAATAAAGTATACGACCAGTTTTTATTTGATAGGTACGGGAATTATTACTCTGGCATTCAATTGCGCCGCAATGAAATCAGAGGAACAAATAAAGCAGAGGGTGCTTTAAATGAAATGGCAGCAACCGAATCTACTCAAGTAAACCAACAGGGCACTGCAAGTTCGGTTGTAATGGACAGTGCGTCAACAAACGAAAACAACCTCACCAAAAACGAAACTTCATTCAACAACTCAGACACTTACATCCGCAAAAATTTCAACGAAACAGCTTTCTTTTTTCCACATTTGAAAAGTGATGGCGACGGTAACATAACCTTTTCTTTTACCGCTCCGGAAGCCCTTACCCGCTGGAAAGTACAAACACTTGCGCATTCTAAAGAACTTGCATTTGGGCTTACTCAAAAAGAACTGATTACACAAAAAGAATTAATGGTGCAACCCGCAGCGCCGCGTTTTCTGCGCCAGGGCGACCGGCTGGAATTCAGTGCTAAAATTGTCAATTTATCGAACCGCGAACTTACAGGGCAGGCAGAGTTTCAGCTGGTAGATGCAGCAACCAACCAATCGGTTGATGGGTGGTTTTTAAACTCTTTTCCCAACCAGTATTTTACTGTTGCTGCAGGAAGCAGTCAGCTGGTAAAATTTCCTATGGAAGTTCCGTTTCAGTTTACGTCAACGCTGCTTTGGCGAGTGATTGCAAAAGCCGAAAACTTCAGCGATGGCGAGGAAGCAACGATGCCGGTATTAACCAATAAAACACTTGTTACCGAAACTTTTCCGCTGCCAGTACGCGGTGCCGGAACAGCCAACTTCACGTTTGAAAAGCTGGTAAACAGCAACAGTCCTACCCTGCTGAACCATGCGCTAACAGTGGAATACACATCGAACCCGGCTTGGCTTGCTGTGCAGGCGCTGCCTTACTTAATGCAAACACAAAATGAAAGCACTGAAGGTATTTGGAATCGATTTTATGCAAACGCACTGGCGGCTAAAATCGTACAATCATCGCCGCGAATAAAACAAATTTTTGCCACCTGGAAAACTTTTGATACCACAGCGCTTCTTTCCAACCTTCAGAAAAATGAAGATTTAAGATCGGCGCTGCTGGAAGAAACACCATGGGTGTTACAGGCAAAAACAGAAGAAGAGCAAAAGAAAAACATCGCCATTCTTTTTGAACTAACACGCATGAATTCAGAACTAAAAAATAGTTTGGAAAAGCTGCGTCTTTCGCAGACATCAAATGGTGGTTTTGTGTGGATGAAAGGTGCACCGGAAGATCGTTATATGACGCAATATATTGCAGCAGGAATGGGCCGGTTAAGAAAGCTGGGTGCAGTACCGGAGAATGAATCTTCGTTGTTTGCAAACATCGAGAAAAGGGCATTAAATTATCTGGATAAAAAAATAGCTGAAGACTATGCCTTACTAATAAAAAAGAAACGAGATGTAACTCAAAACAATTTGGGTCCATTACAAATTCAATACTTATATCTGCGTTCGTTAAACGCTTTAAAACCAACGGGCGCCGCAGCTACAGCAATGGCTTATTATGAGGGTCAGGCTACAAAATACTGGATGGTGCAAAATAAATACATGCAAGGTATGATTGCGCTGGCGCTGCATAAAAAAGGCAATAAACAAACCTCACAAGCAATTTTAAAATCGTTAAAAGAAACGGCTATTATAACCGATGCAACCGGTATGTATTGGAAAAACCAACGGTATGGATACAGCCCTTTTTGGTGGCAGGCACCTATAGAAACACAATCGCTTTTAATTGAAGTATTTTCCCAAATAGGTAACGAAGCAAAAACAGTTGACGACCTTAAAACCTGGCTCTTAACAAATAAACAAACCAACAATTGGCGCACTACAAAAGCAACGGCAGATGCTTGTTATGCATTGCTTTTACAAGGAACAGATTGGTTGGTTTCTGAACCAATAGTACAGGTAAAACTGGGTAACACAATTCTTTCCAGCACGAACGAAGTTGCCGAAGCAGGCACGGGCTATTTTAAAAGGAAAATTGATGGCGCTTTTGTAAAACCTGCCATGGGAAACATCTCGGTAAAGGTTACACCTGCAACTAATAAAACATCTCAAAAAGGGTCTGCACCATCCTGGGGCGCCGTGTACTGGCAATACTTTGAAAATTTAGATAACGTTACTGCAGCCGCTACACCTTTGCAAGTGGTTAAAAAATTATTTGTTGAAACAAACACATCACGTGGACCGGTGCTTACGCCCATTGCAGAAGGAACCATGTTAACCACCGGAGATAAAATTAAAGTTCGCATAGAATTGCGGGTGGACAGAGATATGGAATACGTGCATATGAAAGATATGCGGGCATCCGGCTTGGAACCGGTGGCTGTTTTAAGTGGATATAAATGGCAGGGGGGACTTGGTTATTACGAAACAACAAAAGATGTAAGCACTTCTTTCTTTTTCTCGTACTTAAATAAGGGAACTTATGTATTTGAATACCCGCTTTTTGTGGCACATACCGGCGACTTTAGTAATGGCATTACAACAGTTCAAAGTATATATGCGCCCGAGTTTTCGGCACACAGCGAAGGAGTTCGGATAAGAGTGGAGTAGCCTCTGCCCCCGATAATGGCACTTAGGTTTTAATAACTTTAGTGTAGCGGAAAGATTTTAAGGATTTGGTTTTGAAATTTTTTTGTGATTAGATAATGTAGTTATTATAATCACTCGTTGATTGTCAATTAGGGGAAGGACCACAACTTTCCAATATGAAAACAGATTTATTTTTAAAATTTTAGCTTATTTTAAATGCAGGCATTCCGCGGACGCGCATGGTATAATGATCAAATGGGATGAAACTTTAAAAAAAGTTTCATTGCACAGGATTTCGCAATCATCAAAAAAGAAAATTATCCTTATGTACAGTTAAAAACCTTCGAAAAAGGGTGCGTTATCTTTACAGGTAAAACAGTAATAATACTTGTAAGTAATCTTTTTAAAAACATTCAAAAAAGGGTACCATAACCTTCAATAATGCCGGATAAAAAAGAAGACTTAAACCTAAGTTCCCCCACCAGTGGACAAGCTGTAGATTATTTAATTGTAGGTCAAGGCCTTTCGGGCACGTTTCTATCGTGGTATTTACAAAAGTGGGGCAAGAAGGTTTTGGTAATTGATGAAGACGTACCCAACACGGCATCGAAGGTAGCTGCTGGCATAATAAACCCGGTTACCGGCCGGCGTTATGTTTCTACCTGGATGATTGAAAATCTTATTCCCTTTTGTAAAGATGCATATACCGAATTGGGCAACGACCTAAATACAAATCTGATCGTTCAAAAAGATATCATCGAATTCTTTCCGTCGGCACAGGCGCGGGATTCGTTTGTCAATCGAATAAAAGAAGACGATACTTATGTGCGTTCGTACCCCGATCAAAATCATTTCAACCAATATTTTCATTACCATTTTGGCTGTGGCGAAGTTCATCCGGTGTTCATGGTTTCTATTACATCAGCACTTGCTTTGTGGCGAAAAAAGTTAAGCGAAAGGGGTAGTTTGATAAACGAAAAGTTTAACCAAGATCAATTGGAGGTTTTTTCAGAAAAGATTATTTATAAAGGTATCACCGCTCAAAAAATTATTTTTTGCGATGGTATTTCAGCTCTACAAAATCCCTGGTTTCGGCTGCTGCCTTTTTCTGCCGTAAAAGGCGAGGCGTTGATTATTTACAGCGAAGAGCTAACCAACGAACACCTTTTTAAAAAGGGTTTAACGCTGGCTCCGCTCTGCGAGCCACACCATTTCTGGGTTGGTTCCAGTTATCAATGGATATTTGAAAACGCCTTCCCCACGGAATCATTTTTAACCGCTACCACCGATCATTTAAACCGATGGCTAAAACTGCCATTTAAAGTATTGTCTCACAAAGCGGCTGTGCGACCGGCCACTATTGAGCGGCGGCCGTTTGTTGGTTTTCATCCAGTGCATTCAAACATTGGTATTTTAAACGGTATGGGCACCAAAGGCACCTCGTTAGCTCCATTTTTTGCCCATCAATTGGCGCAGCACTTAGTGCTCGGCATTCCAATTATGCCGGAAGCAAATATTGCCCGCTTCACCCGTATTTTATCGCACCAATAGGTTACTTCCAGAAATTTCTTTTAAAGGTTGAAGACACTTAAGCCATTACGCCATTAATCTTAACGCTAATTCGTCAAGCTAAAAATATAGTAGCCATGTTCCTGTTTGAACCGTTTAAAAAAACCTACATTCTTTTTTCAACGTTACTTTTTTGTAACAAATTAATCTTTACTTTTGCCACCCTTGCGAAAGAGGTGAGGTGGATGAGTGGCTGAAATCAGTAGTTTGCTAAACTGCCGTACGGGTTAAACTGTACCGCGGGTTCGAATCCCGCCCTCACCGCAAACGAATATCGAATAGGGGGAACAAAGCACAGATGAATATGGAGGTACAACGTTATCTTTGTTCTTTTCTATCTGTTGTCAGTTTATTGTTCGATTTTCAATCGGGAAGTAGCGCAGGCCGGTAGCGCACCTGGTTTGGGACCAGGGGGTCGCAGGTTCGAATCCTGTCTTCCCGACAGACAAAAAAAGCCCGCTCTCAGAGCGGGCTTTTTTTGTTCAAAACGGATGTGAGCCATTTAAAAGCTACTCATAAGATCACCAGGGCACTGAATCTAAAGGGTTTTATTCAATAATGAAAAAAGGTTTCTTCGTAAAAAAATCCTAAGCCGAATCCTTTTCACTCCTACCGTAAACTTTAGAGCCTAACAGCAACATATCAGTTTTAGGCTCAGGCTTTATTATCTTATCTTAATGTCAAAATGAAAAAGTATTTCAAAGTACATTTTGTTGAATTGAAGCTATTGATCAAAAATATGGTGAGCCTGCGGTGTAAATTTGATTGTAAAATCAGAGCTAAAAAACTGGGCTTGCATTTCATTGTCGTAGAATTAGGTGAAGTTCACATTGCAAATGAGCTTAGCGATAAGTAAAAAAACGTACTAAAATCTTCCCTGCAAACGCAAAGCATTGCTTTAATGCTACCGAACAATTTAAAAGGATTTCCACAATTATTAAAAGTGGGTATGAGATTTGAATAAGTACTCTGTGCAAGCTAAACCGTTTTTAATCCCCACACTTTTAAAATGATCCATGAATATAAACGCTAAATTCTTTTATGCTTATTGAGGTGGATATTGTGAGTTTACTTAAACAAAAAGATAGTTGTTCGTTTGGAATGCTATATGATAGATACGCGCCATCATTGCATGGAATAATAGTTTCATTATCACCTGATACGATCCTGGCTTCGTTCCTTTTAGAGAAGAGCTTTGAAAAAATCTGGCAAAACATCGAATCTTTTGACGTTTCAAGATTAAGACTTTTTACCTGGATGGTGCAGATTACGTTAAGGGAATGTAAAGAGGTATTATATCTTCCAAAACATGAAATAATTGATAAGCTAAAGCTGGAACCACTCCCCGTTTTGTTTGCTACTGAAACAAAACCTTAAAAAAGACTTCAGCTACTGCTGTATAGTGCGTTTGGTTATTTTTTTTGTCGGCCACTATTGGTTTACATACAGATTTTATTTATTGGATTAAAGGTCGCAATTGTAGTCAAACCATCGACACAAACGAATAATCCCCGCCTGGTATTTGTACTTCTTTTTGCTGAAGAAATGATTAAAAAATTTGGGAACGAGATAACAATAAAAATAAACTGTGAAAAGCTACTTCCCAAAAAGTATGATTATCCCAGCCTTGTAACATTGAGGCAATGCCTATTAGACACTATAAAATGGCTATCCGAATATATTTTTGCAAAAGAAAACGTGGCTCGGCGACAGTTAACCCTTTCTACTATGCAAATTTAATTCAGAAATAAAAATGGATTGCACATTACTTAACCCTTTTTTGGATGTTTTAAGCATAAATGCAAAATCAATACAATTTTTTCAAAACCAAAAGCAAAACCTCAACGTACATCACTCCTGCACCTTATTAAAACCTCCTTTCATTATTAAATATTTTTAAATTTTTCAACTTTTATGCAAGTAAATTTTTTAAGTTTTGCGGTTGCAGCCGCTTTCACTCTGCAAGCTTGTAACAACTCCAACAACGAAACAACAGCCAGTAGCAGCGACAGCAGTAAAGCAACCGAGAGCGTTGGTGCAGCCAGGGCTGATTTAAAGCCAGCAGGACCAAAGCCGGAATGGGCGCCCTCAATGGGCGATGAAATGGCGGTTGTGATTGAAAAACTGCAAAGTTACGGCGCTCCGCCACTTGAAAGCCTTTCGGCTCAGGAAGCCCGCAAACAACCCACTCCCGCCATGGCCGTGATGGATGTAATGAATGAAAACAATATTGCAATGCCACCTTCCGGTGTTGATACAATAGGTCGGGAAATACCGGTGAACGGTGGAACTATCCATGCCAAAATTTACACACCTAAAGGTGCAGGTGCCGCTTCGCCGCTTATAGTTTATTATCATGGCGGCGGTTGGGTAATTGCCGATATAGATGTATATAATGCTTCGGCACAAGGCTTAGCAGAACAAACAGGAGCAGTTGTAGTTTCGGTTCATTATCGGCAGGGACCGGAACATAAATTTCCAACCGCACACAACGATGCGTTTGCAGCATACCAGTGGGTGCTTAAAAACGCAGCTACCCTAAAAGGCGATACAGCTCACATTGCTGTTGTTGGCGAAAGCGCCGGAGGAAATTTAGCGTGTGCTGTGTCGATCATGGCCAGAGATAAAGGCATTAAAATTCCCGATTACCAGGTGTTGGTATACCCCGTTGCCGGAGCCGATATGAACAACGAATCGTACACTAAGTACGCGGCCGCAAAACCATTAAGCAAACCCTCGATGGAATGGTTTGCAAAAAATTATCTGGGAGATATGAGCAAAGCTAACGACCCACGCATTGCGTTGGTAAAAGCAAACCTAAAAGGACTCCCACCAACTACTATCATTGGGGCAGAAATCGATCCGTTACAAACCGAAGGCAGATTGCTTGCTGATAAGTTGAAAGAGGCCGGAGTACCGGTAGAATATAAGTTATTCAACGGCGTAACGCACGAGTTTTTTGGAATGGCAGCTGTAGTGCCCGAAGCAAAAGAAGCACAAGCGCTTGCTGCAGCCAATTTAAAAGCTGCATTTAACAAGTAAATACCCACTAACGAAACGATACCGATGGCGCTAAAAGCCATCGGTTTTTATTTTTGGTTTATCCAAAGTTTCATCGGATCTGTCTCACCCGCTTTTAAAGGCATCTGCAACAGCGAAAGAGTACGATTTTCTTTTGGGTTTTTCAATTCTTTATAAATTTTATCGGCGGCTCCTAAGCCTGCGGCAACTGCGTCTTCAACCGAAGCACAATAATAAGCGACATCAATTCCCACAAAGTAAATTGCCGATAGGCACATCGGGCAAGGCTCGCCACTTGCGTATAGCGTGCATCCCGCAAGATCGGCCGTTTGCAACTGCTCCTGCGTTTGCCGAATAGCCAGTAACTCTGCATGGCCGCTTACATCGTATTTTAAGTGATATTCATTTACCGCTTCTGCAACTATTTTACCTTCTTTTACCAACACCGCACCAAAAGGTTTACCTCCATTTTGCACATTTTCAGCCGCCAATTCTACTGCTCTTTTCATAAATAAGTCCATGCTAATTACATTTTGTTTTAGCCAAAGTTAAACCGGTTCTTTCTTGTTTCTTATGTTTCTGTTTGTACAAGAAATTTGATTCATTAGGCAATAATGAACTTCAAAAATTTAGAATTAAAAACGTTTGCAGAGGCCAAAAAACCAATTAAAGGGGTCAAACAGTTATTTTTGTGCATGTTATTTTTTCGCCGGTTGACAAGTGCTGATGCAGAACTTTTAGCAAAGATTGGAAGTATAAGTTTATTAGAATCGCACGGGCACAGCGCACCTGCCTCCACCATGCAGGAATATGTAGATAAAAATTTTAGCGTTGACACTTGCAGAACCGAACTAGATGCAGAAGAAAACATTTTCTACGCTGTTTTTTTCAACAACGAGCCTGCAGGTTATTATAAAATTATTTTAAGCTGTGCCGATGCGGCCGTGCCATTAGAACAAGCAACTAAAATGGAGCGGCTGTATTTATTAAAAGAATTTTATGGACTGCAATTAGGCAAAAGCCTACTGCAACACGCTTTTAATTTTTCGAAAAAAGAAAGCGAATTAGGTATGTGGTTAACGGTTTGGCAAAAGAATGATCGTGCTATTAACTTCTATAAAAAATGGGGTTTTAAAATTATGGGCGAAGGAAAGTTTACTCTTACAGCAACGAGGTACAATCCAACCTGGATTATGCTGCTGCAGTATTAAATACTACAGGGAAAAGGGGTTAAAAAAGGAGTGATTTAAAAAGAAAGCACCGCTTGCAGGGCTTGTTACAAATAAAATTTCAGCAATCTTTAATTCAGCAAGCTTTTTACCGACAGGTAAAGTTGATCTTTAGTAAATGGCTTTTCTAAATAAACATCGGCACCATTTTCCATTGCTATGTCTTTTACTGAACCATCAAACCCCGAGATCATAATAATTTTTATTTGAGGATAATCCTTCTTTAAATAATTAATAAAATCAACACCAAAACCATCGGGCAGTTTGTTATCTAAAATAATAACTGCGGGCTGCTCTCCCTGCAAATAATCAGTTGCATCGGAAAGGTTTTTTACATGGTCTAATTCCATTTCTTTTCCTTTCAATAAAATATTCAGCAATAAGCACATATCGCCTTCGTCTTCTATAATCAGTACTTTTTTCACTTTGGTACTTTGCGCAATTTCATTTTTCATTTGTATATTTTAAAAGAACCTTTAAAAATATGGGTCTCTTTTATTAAAGACAAATAGACGAAAATTCTTTTAATAACCCGAACCCTTTCCTGTGATATAAAAAAAGTATTCTGTTAGCTTTTAATTAAAACCGTTCTGCCGTTGCCAAAAACCTTTAAAAAAGAGATATGTATCATCACTAAAAAACAAACGGCATTATTTTTATAACTTTAAAGAAAGCGTTACAATACCAAAAATTATGGAGTTTGTAGATTATTACAAAATATTGGGTGTAAAAAAGACGGCAAGCACAGATGAAATCAAAAAATCATATCGCAAGTTAGCGCGACAATACCACCCCGATGTGAACCCAAATAACAAAGAAGCGCATAAGAAGTTTCAGGAAATCAACGAAGCAAACGAAGTGCTGAGCGACAGCGAAAAAAGAAAGAAATACGATCAATACGGAAAAGACTGGAAGCACGGCGAAGAGTATGAAAAAGCAAGACAGCAACAAGAGCAGGCCTATAGTGGCGGCCGAGGTGGTGGTTTTTCGGGCGATTTTGAAGGCGGGGATTTTTCTTCTTTTTTCGAATCGATGTTTGGCGGTGGTGGTAGCCCCGGCGGGCGCCAGCGTGGCTTTCGCGGGCACGACCTGGAGGCACAATTAACCCTTCAGCTACGCGAAGCCTACACCACGCACCAACGAACTATTACCCTTA
>JBBSRB010000114.1:0-10069 GCA_038243445.1 Chitinophagales bacterium
AAAAAGGGTATGCAAAAGAGAGCGCCTAAATGTTACTGACCGTCTTTGGCAAAAAATTTTTGTAATATACCCTTTTTTGAAGGTTATGCAATCGTTTGTATAAATAATTAGTTTGGCTTAATTATCAAAATCAAGCTGGCTGTTGTTGATAAAGTTCACCAAAGCGGCTGCGTTTTTTAAATTTAATTTTTTTAATACATTGTAGCGATGCACTTCCACTGTTTTTACCGATATGCTTAATGCATCGGCTATTTCTTTTGAAGAGTTGCCTTTTTTAATATACGAAATAACTTCTATCTCTCTTTGCGAAAGGGAGTTCAATCCGTGTTGAGAATCATCGCCACTGATTATTTGGTCGGAAAGTATGTTTTTAATTTCATCGCAAATGTATTTTTTGCCGCTTTGGATTTCTGTAATGGCTTTAAACATTTCTTCGCGCGATGAGTTTTTTGTTACGTAACCCATGGCCCCTTTTTGAATCATTTTTCGGGCATAAGTAGGCTGTGTGTGCAGCGAAACGCCTAATATTTTTGTGCCCGGAGAATACTTTCTTATTTGTTGTGTGGCTTCAATTCCGTTCATGCCGGGCAGGTTAATATCCATGATGACGATGTTTGGCCGTAACTTTTTTGCCTGTTCTATAGCGTCTTCGCCGCTGCCGCTTTCTGCAATTACCGAAAATCGCGGATCGGTGTTTAAAATAAAGCTCCAGGTTTCTCTAACAAGTGTGTGATCGTCTGCAATAAGGATGGTGATTTTTTCCATGGTCAATTGGTGTTTTTTGTCGTAATTGGAAACTGCATTTCTATAGTGCATCCATAGCCCGGGCTACTTTTAAGTTTAATGGTACCGTTTGATAAATATACCCTGTTTTGAATGTTTTTCAGTCCGGAACCTTTTTTTATTAATTGCGGGTCAAAGCCAATGCCATCGTCTTGTATGGTTAAAACAACGGAATTGTTTTCTAACGTAAGAGTAAGGGTTACCGATGTGGCTTTTGCATGTTTTATGGCATTGTTTAAGCCTTCTTGTACAATGCGGAAAATAGTTAGCTTTTGAGGCTCGTCCAGCATCCATTCGGCTTCGTCGGCAGCGTTAAACACTACGTTTAGTTTACGGGTAAGATGAATGTTTTCAATAAGATCGGTAACCGAATCTACAAGGCCAAGGTCGCCAAGGCTTGGGTTCATTAGCGACCGCGAAAGTTGCCGTATTTCGTTAATAACGTAAATGATGTTTTTAGATGATTTTACAATCAGTTCATCTTTCATTTCGGGTGTGCTCAGCGAAAGATCAAGGTACAGTTTGGTGGTGGTAAGTACCTGGTTTACGTTGTCGTGTAATTCTTTTCCTATTTCGCTGCGTTCCTGTTCCTGCGTTTCTATAGTTGCCTGGCCAATTATTTTTTGTTTTTCCAACTCTCTTTGAACCAGTTGCTGCTCCAGCTCTTTTTGAACCGAAATATCCTGAGCCGCACCAATCATCCGGATTGGTTTGCCCTCTGCATCTCTAATTAGAAATCCGCGGTCGTACACATAATTGTATTCGCCGTCATCGCGTTTAAACCGGTACTCTATGTTTAAAACCTGTTCTTTGCCATCGTTAATAATGCTATTAACGGCTGTTTTTACACGTTTGTGGTCATCGGGGTGAATACGCGAGAGCCACGCTGGAAAATTTGCGATTGTGTTGTAATTATTTACTCCATACACTTTTCTGGTTCCCTGTTTATCCCGATAAAAAGTTCCGGTTTCCAAATCCCAATCCCAAATAAGGTCGTGGGTTGCTTTTAGCACGCTGCTGTGCCGTTCGTTTGCCAGGCGTAATTTCTTTATAGAAAAATGGTTTTCGAGCAAAATGCGCAACAGGTTTTTTGCTCGTTGAATGCCGGTGGATTGCACGGGGCTGGTTGCAAAAGCGGAGGTGCAATAAACAGAGAAAGCACCAATCACAGTACCCGCGCTATCCACAATGGGTGCCGACCACGAAGAGATCAACTGGTGCTGCGCCATTAAGCTTTTAAACCCTTCAAAAAGGGGGCTGATTTCTACCTTTTCTACCGTTACGGTTTGGCGGTTAAACATGGCAGCTCCACACGATCCGGCGTTTGGGCCAATCTCTACACCATTTAATCTTTCTATTATTTCCGCCGGTAACGAAGGTGCGGCAAGGTGTTCAATTTTTTGATGGTCGGTAAGTAGCACCACCGAGGTAATTATGCCTGGATGTAACCTTTCTAACCCTTTCAAAAGGGTATTAAGAACCTCCTGGAAAGGCCAGTTTTTCTGAGTGCTTTGTTCCAGTGTTAGTCTTTCCAATTCCAGCAGTTCGGTCCTGTATTTTGTTTCGGTTATGTCTCTCATTGCTCCAATCATCCGCACCGCTTTATTTTCTGCATTCCTTAGTACATAGCCTTTGTTAACTACATAACTGTATGTTCCATCTGCTTTTAAATATTGAAATTCTTCTTCAAAATGTTTGCTGCCGCAGTCTTGTATACAGTTTTGAAGAGATGCTATCACCCGATCTTTATCGGCTGGGTGAAGATTTAGAGGAATCAGACTATCTGGTAAGAGGTTATTTTCCGGCAGCGGCCATCCAAATACTTTTGTTAAGTTATCGGGCAATTGAATAACCCCTTTTTCAATATCCCAGTCCCAAATAACATCTGCCGTAGCAAGTGCTGCATAGTGGTAACGGTCGTTGCTTTTTTTTAATTCATCTTCCTGTAACTTAAGTTCAGTTATATCCTGAAGCGCACCAATCATTCGGATGGCAGTGCCGTCCTCCGATCGCACAATAAACGCTTTTTCTAATACATTACTATAGCTTCCGTCCCGGTTTTGAAAAAGATATAGTGCTTTCCAAAACTTCTTCTTTGAGTTTTTTAAAACATGGTTAAGGCTTTGAATAACTCTTTTCCGGTCATCGGGGTGTATCAGGCTTTCCCAGGTGGCCATGCAAACGTCGGTTGCTGTATGGTTGAAAAGCGCAGTCAGTCCATTGCCCCAAAGCCGTTCGTTAGAGATGATATCCCAATCGTACATGGCATCTGAAGTAGCTTTGGTTGTTAACTGGTAGCGTTCGTTGCTTTTTTTCAGCTCTTCTTCGGCTCTAACTTTCTCGGTAATATCGTTAACAGAAACAAGGCGTAGTTTGTTGCTTTGTCCGTTTAATTGCCGGCTGTTTATTTCAACAAATATCAACTCGCCATTTTTTTTGCGGTGGCGTACCTGGCTCTGTAGTGCGTTTACTTCGCATGTAAGTTTGCTCAAAATTTTGTTCAGTTCGCCTACATCTTCTTTGGCCCGTAGATCCATTAAATTCAAACATAAAAATTCGGAGCGGCTGTAGCCATACAAGTCAATGGCGGCATCATTTACCTCGGTTATTTTATAGGTAGCGGCCTCATAGGTCCACAAAGGATTTGGGTGGCTGTAAAAAAGCATTTTGTAGCTTTCTTCGGCATGTTTTTGGCGGCTTATATCGGTATGCGTGCCGAGCATTCTTAAAGGGTTGCCGTTTTCGTCTTTAGATACAATCAATCCACGAGCTAAAATCCATTTATAATCGCCATTGTTTGATTTTATGCGGTAAGTGCTTTCGTAGTAAGGATCGTTGCTTATACTATGTTTTTCAATATCTTTTTCTATCTGTTCCTTATCGTCGGGGTGCACCCGCAATTGCCAGTCTCTGTAATGATCTCCGGCGTCTCCACCGGTAATTTCATATAATTGTTTAAACGATTCAGAAAAAAACATGCGGTCGGTTTTCATGTTCCAATCCCACAAGCCATGATTGCTGCCATCGAGTGCAAAACGCCAGCGCTCCTCACTTTCTTTTAAAATGATTTCGGCCACTTTAGCCTGGGTAATGTTTTTTGATGTGATCATTACTGCCATGACAGATCCATCGGTATCGAAAATAGGCTTAAGGGTGCTATGTATGTAAATGGGTGCGTTATCAACTATAAAAGGTGTTGATTCCAACTCGTTTTTTTTCCCTTCGAAAGTTTGTTTAATCAGGCGGTGAAGTAAGGTTTTTCGCTCTTCAGCTACCATGTCCATGATGGAGTTGCCTTTATCTAATTTTATTTTAAAATACGCCCAAACGCGTGATGCTGCCTTTTCGTTGAATAACGTCACTTTCAATTCGCTGTTTATTAATATAAACGCATCGTCGGTGTTGTTTAAAAGCAGCCACAATAAGCGTTGCGACTGGTTTGCAGGTAAAAGGTCGGATAAAGAAGTTGGAGCAGAAAGGAATATTTCATCCTCCGTTTTGTTGTTGGGGTTATTCACCAGGAGTTGTAGTTTGGTCTAAATTTAGGCCTAATTTATTGCTGAAAGTTATATTGTTATAATTGAATATGTGATGTTTGCTTTAGTTATTTATTTACTTTAGGTGTTTACACTTGCTTCGCCGGTATAGATGCCCTTAAAAGAGAACAGGTTTATGCCGTACTGCTTTTTTAAAACCTATTTTTAAAAGTATAATCATTTAAAGTTTAGTATGGAAAAACAAGTTACATCCTGGTACAGCCATCGTTTAGGAAAAGATATGCCAATAGCGAGCTATGGTTTTTACGGCTTTGCTTTATTACTGGTACCTACCGCAGCGGCCGATTTTTTGGAGTACGAACGTTTTCAATTGATAGATGCGCTGCAGCCTTTTATAGAAGCGGGAAAAGTGAAAGTATTTTCGATTAACAGCATTAACAACCAAAGCTGGCTGAACAACGAAATGGAGCCGCACCATAAAGCCATCCGGCAGCAACATTTTAATAGTTATGTGTACGAAGAAGTAATTCCATTTATAAAAAGCAGCACCAGTTGGGATACGCCAATAATTACCTGCGGCGCATCGTTTGGCGCTCTGCACAGTATGAATCTTTTTTTAAAACGCCCCGATTTAATAAATGGCGTGCTGGCATTAAGCGGCGTGTACAACCTGATGGAATATACAAAAGGCTTTTACAACGATGATGTGTACTATAACAGTCCGCAACATTACCTGCCGAACTTAACCAACCACGAAACACTGGAGCAAATAAGAAAAAGCCGGCACATACACCTGTTTTCGGGCAGCGGCGATTACGAAGATCCGGAAGCGGCGCGCAGCTTTGCGCATATTTTATACAGCAAAAACATTCATTACGAGCTGGATATTTGGGGCCGCGAGTGGAAGCACGATTGGGAAACGTGGCGGAAGGTTTTGCCGCATTACCTGGCTACTCGTTTTTAGCTTACAAGGCTTTCTACGGTAGCACCAATGCCGCGGTCGGTAATAGCATTGCACATAGGTTGAAGCTTGTCAAACTCGCCTTCTTTAACGGAGTATTTACCTTTGTAATGGATAAGGTAGGCGCATTGCTCGGCTTGTTCGGCCGAATGCCCGCAGACTTCAATAAGTGTTTCTATTACCCATTCAAAAGTATTTACTTCATCGTTCCATACAATTAGATGGTAAGGCTGCTCTGTTTCAACAGCAACTTCGGTGTTCACCAATTCTTTCACTTCCGTATCAAAAACACTTTGCATTAGATGGCAAAAATAAAACGCTTTTTTTACAGGGTTGCCAAAAAAATCAAAAAAAAGCCTTTCAAAAGAATGGCCAATGCGCCCAATGGCTACACCGCATGATTTTTTACTGCCCGTTCCACTACTTTGTTTAGCGTTAAACCCTGCACTATTATAGAAAAAATGACGATGAAGTAGCAGCTTGCAAGTATAATTTCGCGGTAAGTCGAAGCCGGCAACGTAAGCGCCATAGCTACCGATATGCCTCCGCGCAGCCCCGCCCAGGTAAGTATAGTAAGATGGTTAAAACTTACTTTGCGCAGCAGCAACAATGCCGGAAGCGATACGCTGATCATGCGGGCAATTAAAATGCTTACAATGGCTAAAAAGCCAATTAACCAATAGTTGTATAAAAAAGGCATTATTACCAGTTGCAGCCCAATGAGCACAAATAATATGGTATTCAGCACTTCATCAAGCAATAGCCAGATGCGACCCAGGAATACGGTTCCAACACTTGTTTGATTCACGCTTTTGCTGCCCACCAGCAAACCTGCCGTTACCGCTGCCAAAGGGATAGACGCATGCAACTTGCTGGCAGCCACAGAAATGACAAGTACAAGCGCAATGGAAATTAAAAAAATGGTTTGAAAATCTTTTATAGATTGCATTAGCCTGTAGCCAACAAACCCGGTTACTAATCCAATAAGCACGCCGCCAACTACTTCGCGCATAAACAATTCGGCAATAGCGCTAAAAGACAAGCTGGCTTCTGGCTGATTAGAAATGTTTAGTAATAGCACAAAAAGCACTAACCCAACGCCATCATTAAACAACGATTCGCCAGAAATAATTGTTTTTAACCGCGTTGGCATTATTGATGTTTTTAAAATTGAGGCTACGGCAATTGGGTCGGTAGGAGAAATAAGAGCGCCAAATAAAAAGCAATAGACCAGCGGAAGATGAATGCCCAAAGCCTGGGTTGCAGCAAAAAGCAAACCTCCAAATACACCTGTGGAAACCACCACGCCAAATGTGCTTAGCAGCAGCACCGGAAAACGTTGTTGTTTCAACTTTTGATAATCGAAATGCAGCGCGCTTGCAAAAAGTAAAAACCCAAGCATTACGTTCAGGAGCACTTTTGAAAAATCTATAGTATGAGCAAGCGTGGTAATGGTTGTAGCAAAGCCCAGTCGCGAGTCGGTTTTACCTCCCACTAAAAGAAGTAACGAAATAAGCACCGAAATAACCACAACCCCAATGGTGCCTGGCAGCTTTACAAACCGCTGGTTTACATAGGAAATAGCGGCGCTGATCATAATTAGGAACGTGGCAATGGTCAAACTGTCCATCGTGTAAAACTATTTAAATAAGAGCTAAACGGAGAAAATGCGGCTCACAAAAGGTAAAAAAAGATCCTTTTATAAAAGGTTTTTGCCCTTGAAAAAAGGTTATAAAAAGGAGGTTGAAGAAACAACTTTCAACGAGCGTGAAGTGTGAACGTTTATTTACAAGTTTTTATTTGTGCCGTCGTTTTGTTTTGCTGCGGGCAGATGTTTTCTTACTTCGGGTACTACTTAGTTCACATACAATTCTATCGAAATATTACTTTTTGGTGCGGCATGTTGCCTATGCTCATTTGAGTTAAATAGCGGCCGTGTGTATCTATTCCTTTGTTTTCATCACTTTCGGGCTGCAAATCGGCAAACGTGTATAACCCAATTTCCATGCTGGTTGTTTTAGTTTGGCCAGGAAAACTATTAGCAATATGCTTTTTCGAAGCTTTTTATGGTTGCATTCTTTGATGAAGATCTATTGCCTGCAAAGCATACTGTTTGCATTTAATAATGCCAGCCGGTACAATCAAGCTTTTTTGTATTGCAAACTGTTACGCCAGGCGGAGAGGAGCTTTGGTAAACAATAAAGTTCACCTACAACAGTGAACTTTTATGAGAACAGCTTGCCATAAATTGGCTTCTGTGCCCGGGACTGGATTCGAACCAGCACATCCTTTCGAACGCTGCGACCTGAACACAGTGCGTCTACCAATTTCGCCACCCGGGCAGGGTGCAAATATAAGAGTTGATATTATTTCAAAAAAACAACTCAACCCTCTTTTCCCCTCCATCCAAGCATTAATACGCCTCCTATTACTAACCCTGTACCGGTCAGCTGCGCAAAAAAGATAGGTTCACCTAAAAAATAATGTGCTTGTATAATGGTAGATACAGGCCCAATGCTGGATATAATGGCCACATTGTTTGCTCCAGCTTTTTTCAACCCCATTGACAATAAAAAAGAAGGAACAACGGTGGCAACAACAGCTAATAAAATTCCATACTGCCATACTTCTTTCCCGGCAGATAAATTGGTAAGCGGTTCGCTGATTGCAAAATGCACAAACACTCCAAAGCATGCTGTCAGCATTGCATAGGCGGTAAATTTATTGGCGCCCGTTTGTGCTATCAACCGGCTGCTGCCTACGAGGTAAAAAGAATATGTAATGGCACAAAGCAATACAAGCAAGCATCCTGTATAAAAGGCAGCGCTGCCCATATCTAACTGTAATTCTCCAATAAAAGCAACCGCTATGCCTAGGTAGGTAAGTGCCAGCGCCCAGCGTTGGGCAACTTGCAGGCGCTGTTTAAAAAGTAAACCGTTCAGGAGCACGGCAAAGGTGGGGTACAGAAAAAGAATCAATCTTTCCAACCCGGCAGAGATATACTGCAGCCCCAAAAAATCAAACAAACTGCTTAAATAATAGCCCAACAAACCCAGTGAAATAATGTACGCCCATTGTTTGGCGTTGAAGTGAACATTAGAACGCCTACTGCTGATTAGAAAAGCCGCAAGCAAATAAAAGGGTAATGAAAAAAGCATTCGAAAGGCTAACAAGGTAACGGGAGTAACGTCAGTGTTTGCAAAGGCTTTTTTTACAATGATGGCTTTAGTAGAAAACAGCAAAGCGCCCGCCAGCGTAATTAAAAAAGCGGCAAGCGTAAGCGAGTGTGTTTGAATTTTTCCCATAAAACAAAAAAGCCTCCGCACAGTGAGGCTGGCCTTTTACACAGCTACATTAAAATCACGCAATACATCGTTTAAACTGGTTTTTAGATCGGTGCTTTTTTTTCTGGTTCCAATAATAAGGGCGCAGCTAACATTGTATTCGCCGGCAGCAAATTTTTTGATGTAGCTGCCCGGTATTACCACGCTTCGTTGCGGCACTATGCCTTTCATTTCCACAGGTTCGCTTCCGCTTACATCAATAATCTTTGTGGATTGCGTTAGTACAACATTTGCTCCCAATACAGCTTCTTTTTCTACCCGAACACCTTCTACCACAATACACCGCGACCCGATAAAACAACCATCTTCAATAATCACCGGCGAAGCCTGCAATGGCTCCAACACACCACCAATACCTACACCGCCACTTAAATGCACGCCTTTTCCAATTTGTGCGCAACTGCCTACAGTGGCCCACGTATCTACCATGGTTCCTTCATCTACATAAGCACCAATATTTACATACGACGGCATAAGCACTACATTTTTTGCAATGTAAGCGCCGTAGCGGGCAATGGCATGCGGCACAGCCCGAACGCCAAGTTCTTTGTATCCTTTTTTAAGCAACATTTTATCGTAAAATTCAAAGGGTTCCAGGTTCCAGGTTTGCATGGGCTGAATGCCAAAGTATAATAAAATGGCTTGCTTTACCCATTCGTTCACTTTCCATTCTCCATTCGCCGGTTCGGCTACCCTTAGGCGACCTTTATCAACTTCTTCCATTACCTCTTTTACAGCACGTATATAAGTTTCTTCATTCATCAATTGCCGGTTCTGCCAGCCTTGTTCAATCAACTCTTTTAACACCATTTCCTTTTTTTTACAAACTTAATCCATGCCGGTTACTTCCTGTTTGCTTACTTTGCCTTTTAAGCACAGCTAATGAATATAGGTTTTGATGCCAAGCGTTATTTTCACAACAATACAGGATTGGGAAATTACAGCCGTACGCTTGTTGGCGGATTAGCACATTTTTACCCCGAACATGAATACTTTTTATTCAACCCGAAACCTTCAAAAAGGCACCAAAAACCCTCTTTCAAAAACGTGCATGAAGTATTACCGGACGGACCATTATCGAAAAGAATACCAGCGCTCTGGCGCAGTAATTGGGTGAAAAAAGATATCAAAAAGGAGTGTATCGAACTGTACCATGGCTTGAGTCATGAGATTCCTGTCGGTATTCACAAAACCTCTGTAAAAAGCGTTGTAACTATTCACGATTTAATTTTTGAACGGTTTCCAACGCAGTATAAAAAAATGGATGCTTTTATTTACCGGCGAAAAATTTTATACGCTTGCGCACATGCAAATAGAATTATTGCAATCAGCGAGCAAACAAAAACCGACCTTATTGATTTTTATAAAATAGAGCCCGTTAAAATAGAAGTTTGATATCAAAGCTGCCATCCTTCTTTCAATAAAAAAATTAGCGAAGGTGAAATTCAAACGATCCGGAATTCGCTTCATTTACCACAACAATT
>JBBSRB010000115.1:0-10050 GCA_038243445.1 Chitinophagales bacterium
GCTAAAAAGCTACTTTTTCATCAGCAACGCAACAAAATTAAAATTTGAATTAAAGACAAATGCACCGTATAACAAAGTGAGCTTAAGCGCCGCCCAGGGCAAATGGACCGAAGCGGCGCTTAATCAATTAGCCAATGATTTAGAATCACTAACCATAATTCATGCAGGCGATACTGTAATCTTTGCCAACGAAAATGAAATAACAGACTTCCTGCTCAAACGCCGCACCGGCATTGGCAAATCGCGTGTTGATATTGTTTTCAATTAGTGTAAAAGGTATAAAAAAGGGTATGCTCCCCATGTTTTCATCAAATAAAAATTCATTTATACCCCTTTTTTGATTGTTTTAAAACAGCGGCAAATAAGCTTGTATCTTTTTTTATAAGTTTATTAAACTAATGCTTGCTTGTGATTGGGCTGTTTAAAACACAATCTTAGCACGTTATCGGGTTAACTATTACCGCCGCCCGCGTACTGCAAATAGGAACCTAGTTATTAAAAGGCCGGTATATGGTAACTTTATGCCTCAAAATAATTACAAAACTCACGTCCATTGTTATCTAAACTACCCCATTTATCCTCTTTTGCTGCCTATCTTTTAGAGCAGCACCTCACCCCTTTTTCAAATGTTTTAATAAAGCTTGGTCAAAGTGTTAACCTCAGCTTGCTAAAAAGTTTCAGCCATCATTCCAAAGACGAATTATTGCAGATTACAAACGCGTCTAATACCAACCTTTTATCGGCTTTAAAAAACGGAACTGCTTCAGAATACATTGAAGAATCAGCCCGCCGCTTCAATGCCAACGAAGTGGTGCATATAAGAAGCAGCGAAGTAGAATCGGAAGACATTACACTGATAGTGTACATACGTAAACAAGCTTTTTTACATTTTGTACCGCTCTACAGTACGTCTGTTGAGCAAGCTATTAACCTGGTACAAGAAATTGATAGATTTTTGCTGGCTTACGAAACAGCGCTGATGAACACGTATGCAACACTGGCAAGAAAACGACTTCAGGATCGAAATTTATTTATTGAAACTGTAAACAATACACTGCCCGGTGCCGTTTATATTTTTGATTTGGAAAAGTTTAAAAATGTATATGCTACAGAAAAACTTCAAACAATTATTGATTATAGTTATGAGGAATTAAATGCTTTAGGCGCCGAAGCGGTTAACTTAATTCACCCCGATGACCGCCATGAAATTACCGACAGCTTACAAAACGTTTTAGGGGCACCAGATGGAACAATAATAAGTTACAAATACCGCATTAAACTAAAAAACGGAAACTACCGTTGGGTTAGAAATTACGAAACGCCGTTTAAGCGAGATGACAACGGAACTGTTTGCCAGCTAATTGCCATAGTGCTGGACATTGATAAAGAAAAGAAGGTTTCGGAAGAATTGAAAAGGCGTGAGCAAGAACTACTGCAAGCGCAAAAACTATACAAGCAGGCGCAGGCTATCAGTCATCTCGGGCATTTTACCATTGATTTAAAATCAAGAAAAGTAAAGTTAACAGAAGAAGCAAGCCGCATATATGGGCTAACCAATGTTTCTACGGATTTGAGCTATGACGATATAGTTTCCATGCGCCACCCCGACGATTACGAAAACACAAAAAAACAAATTCAGCACACCTTAGATACGCAGGACCCATTCGATTTTTTTTTCCGGATTATTGTTAAAGGAGGAGAAGAAAAAACCATCCACACACTTGGTGAAATTTCGTTTGACGAAGGTGGAAAGGCAACGCATTTGGTGGGTACAATACAAGATGTTACTGAAAGGCACCGACTGATAAGCAAGTGGCACGAAAGCGAAAAGCTATACAAACAGGCACAATCGCTGGCGCGGCTGGGCAACTGGCTTTTTGATTTGCAAACAGAAGAACTCACCTTTTCCGAAGAAATGCGCCACATTTATCAACTTCCGGCGAACGTCATTTTCACCGCCGAAATGTGGAAGCAGTTTATTCATCCCGATGACCGTGATGACGTGCTGGATTACCTGCAACAGTGTATTGAAAAAAAAGAACCGTACGATAAAGTACACCGCATTGTGTTACCCGATGAAACTATAAAAGTGGTACACAGAAAAGGAGAATTTACTTACGATGAAACCGGGAAGCCGCAAAATTTAGTTGGCACCACACAGGATGTAACCGCACAATATAAAATACAGGAAGAATTAAAAGAAAACCAGCTTTTTTTACGAAAAATCACCGATGCCACGCCCTCGATTATTTCATCGTACAACGCAATTTCGGGCAAATTTGTTTTTTTAAGTGAAGGAATAAAAAAATTACTTGGATATCAAACTGCCGAAGTCATCGACAAAGGAATGGCTTTCATCCTCTCTATTATTCACCCCGATGATGTGGCGCAGGTAATTGAAAAAACCCAACGCGTAATTGAAGAAGCAAACAGGCAGGTTTCAAACAACGAATTTATTACCGAGCTGAATTACCGTATGCTTCATAAAAATGGAAACTACCGATCGTTTCATACCTACGGCACTATTTTCGACCGTAACAAAAGCGGGCGGGTAGAACATCTGCTTAATATTACCCTCGATGTTACCGAGCAGGTTTCGGCACTTGAAAGAATAGCGGAACAGGAAATTTTTATTCAGCAGGTAGCCGATGCCTCTCCTACCATTCTTTACATTTTTGATGTGCCCTCAAACAGTATTAATTATATCAATAAAGAAATATTTTTTGTTCTTGGCTACACCACGCAAGAGATAATTGCTATGGAAAGCAACGTTGTTGAAAAACTATATAATCCCGAAGAATACGACCTGTTGCCGGAACGTGCGGAAAGCAGTAAGCATTTTCAGCATCAAAATTCAATGATACAGTACGAGTGCCGCATACGCGGAAAAGATGAAGAATGGAAATGGATACTGGTGCGCGAAGTGGTTTTTAAGACAGGCGAAGATCAAAAGCCGATGCAAATACTAGGCGCTGCTTTAGATATAACCCAACGAAAAGAAATGGAACGCTCGCTTTTGCAAAACGCTTTTCAACTGGAGCAATCAAATGCAAGCCTCGAAGAGTTTGCATATGTAGCCTCTCACGACCTGAAAGAACCGCTTAGAAAAATTTCCACCTTTGGCGACAGGCTAATTACTACCCAGGCAAATAATATTACAGATGAAGGAAGAAACTATCTGGATAAAATCATTAATGCATCCTTGCGCATGCAAACAATGATAGACGACCTCCTTTCTATTTCGCTTATTTCCGGCGATCAGTCTTTTCAGCTATTTAGCCTGCAGGAAGTGTTGGAAGATGCACTACAAACGCTGGAGTATAAGATTGAAACAAAAAATGCCCTCGTAGAAGCCAAAGACTTGCCGGAGATTCAAATAGTCGTTTCGCAATTCAGGCAGTTATTTCAAAATTTGCTGAGCAACTCCTTAAAGTTTATACCAGAAGACAGGCAGCCGGCAATTAAAATAACATCCACTTATTTACAACCCGAAGAAGTGCAGCAGTACCAAATAACCAAAGCATCAAAATACCTAAAATTAGAGTTTAACGATAATGGAATTGGGTTTGAAGATGAATATGCAGGCAAAATCTTTCAGATATTTCAACGCCTGCACGGCCGCAGCGAATACGAAGGAACCGGCATTGGACTTGCTATTTGCAAAAAAATTGTAGAACACCATGGCGGTATTATATATGCTTCGGGGCAGCTAAATTCAGGCGCCACCTTCACCATTATTTTACCAGCTTAAAAGTTATTTTATGTTTTTTAATTTGGCGCCGTTGATTTCCTTGGCATTATCTTAAACCGCAAAAAGGCATGAAAAAGGGTCAGTGGCTTATTGGTTGTTTGGGCTTTGCGTATAAAGAAGGTATCGTCGGCAAAAAATTAAAAAAAGGACTACTGAATTTTATTAACACAGCTTATTCCGCTGCTTTGCACAACGCCCGCTACGTGCAAAGCCTGGTGTAAAGCCAAACGGGCAAATGCCTATTCCACGGTTAAAAAAAGGCATTAAAAAGGGGTATTAACAATAGCGTTGGCAATACCCTTTTTTTAAACTTAGTCAAAAACAAATTATTTATTTTTAATCGTCTCTTTGCTTCCCTGCAACACTTCTTCAATTACTTCGCCCACGGTTGCATTGGGCATTTGAATTTGCAATAAGCCGGCAAGCGTTGGCGCAATATCCGTCATATACACCTGGCGGTAAAGCTTACCCTTTTTAATGCCTTTTCCATACCAGAGTAGTGGAATATGCGCGTCGTATGGATTCCACAATCCATGCGTAGTTCCTTTTGTCCCGCCATCAAACCAGTTCGGTTTAAATACAAATTGAATATCTCCGCTCCGTTTTTGATTAAAGCCATTTTCAACCATTGATTTTACACGTACCGGCAGCGGAAAGGATCCGAGTGTGGATAAGTCAAAAGCTTGCGAAATACCATCATACTGTATTAACTTTTGAATAATGTAATGCTTTAGCGCGTTTCTGTCGCCGCCCCATTGTTGCAACACAGCCTCGTTTAAGTAAAGCTGGTAATTTATAGCGTACTCAATAGCGTTTGTGAGGTTAAAGTCTTTTTTTATAGACTCGTTTAACTGGCGGGCAATAACCGCATCGTCAACAACGCCGCCAGGCAACCTGTGTTCGGCCAAAAAGCCCGGCACATGCGCTGCGCCATGATCGGCTGTTAAAAAAACAAGATATTGGCCTTTGCCTACCGATACGTCTAAATAATTTAAAAAATCAGCCAGGTCTTTGTCCAGGCGCAGGTACATATCTTCTATTTCAATAGAGTTTGGGCCAAACGCGTGCCCGGCATAATCGGGCGCCGAAAAACTTACTGCCAGCATATCAGTAAAGGATCCTTTTCCTAAGTTTTCGGCTTTTATTGCTGCCTTTGCCATATCAAACGTATACGTGTTTGCTGCCGGAGTGTATTTAAAGCTTTCATATTTGTTTTTGGTAATAGCTTCAGTACTGTGGTCAAAGGTATTGTCCTCACCGGGTAAGGCACTTTCGTACTCCTTTGCATCTGGCGTGCTTTGCACGTAAGTATTTAACGGGTATAGTGTTTTCCAACTTTGCGCCAGGTATGTGTCGGGCAGTTTTTTAGCGTTAAAGTCCGCTACCCACTGGGGCAATGCAGTCATATAAAACGTGCTGGTAATAAAGCCGCCGCTTGCTGCATCAAACCAATAAGCACCATTTGCGCTGTGCCCGCCTGGCAAAATAGAGCCGCGGTCTTTTAGTGCAATAGCAATGGTTTTGTTGCGAAAATTGGTGCTTAACCGCAGTTCATCGCTAATGGTATTTGCCCATAAATTTTTGGGCGATTGTTTGCCCGCGTTGCTGCTGCTTCCTACTGTTTGCACGCTGCTATCTTCGGTGCAATACACACTCCGGCGCAGGCTTCTGTCGTACCAATTATTACCAACAATGCCATTAAAAGCCGGTACACTGCCTGTATAAACAGATGCATGTCCCGCTGCTGTATAAGTAGGCGTGTAAGGTATAAAGGTATTTTCGCAACTAAAACCATCGTTAAGTAAACGCTTAAAACCACCTGCAACGTAGCGGTTGTGGTAGCGGTATAAGTAATCCCACCGCATTTGATCTACCATAATGCCCACTACTAGTTTTGGTTTTGGCGCCTGCGCCGAAACACCCAACGTAAATACACTCAACAGAATGAATAGAAGTTTTCGCATCATTCGAAATTAAGGTACTAACACCAAAGAACCGAACCCGAATGCCTACACAGCAATGCCATTCTTTCAAAAAAATATTACTTTATTCTTTGATTAGATGTATTTTAATGAGATGTGTTGGCTTTTTAAGGCATCAATTTACATGGCTACAACGAACATGAAAGCGTTGCGCTCTTTGGGTTTACAAAGCTGATGTAGTATCTTTGTATCACCTGCTTAGCCTTTAAGGCTTTTTGTTTGGATGTTTGGCATGTTCAGCGGTATTCCCAAAAGATGAATGGAGCGTCGCAAGCAAAGCTTCATAGTAGCACCACTGTTTGTCAACAAAAAACTTTGGAACATTAAAATCGTACATAACTTATGGCTGACATTTTTGAGCGACTTGTAAAAAATTACGGACCTATTGGACAGCATCGCGAGCGGGCGCACGGTTACTTTTCTTTTCCGAAATTGGAAGGCGATATAGACAGCCGCATGAAGTTCAGAGGTAAAGAAGTAATTGTATGGAGCCTGAATAATTATTTGGGTTTGGCCAACCACCCCGAAGTGCGTAAAGCCGATACCGAAGGCACAAGGGATTACGGACTTGCTTACCCAATGGGCGCCCGTATGATGAGTGGCAACTCAGATCTTCATGAGCAACTGGAAGCTGAACTGGCGCAGTTTGTAATGAAAGAAGATGCCGCGCTTTTAAATTACGGGTACCAGGGAATGGTTTCGATAATTGATGCCGTGTGCAACCGCCACGATGTAATTGTGTACGATGCCGAAAGCCACGCCTGCATTATTGATGGCTTGCGCTTGCATGCCGGCCACCGGTATGTTTATAAACACAACGACCTGGAAGATTTTGAAAAGCAAATGACGCGTGCCACTGCCCTGGTAGAAAAGCAAGGCGCCGGCGGCATACTGGTTATTACTGAAGGCGTGTTTGGCATGGCCGGCGACCAGGGAAAATTAAAAGAAATAGTTGCATTAAAAAACAAATATGAGTTTCGGCTGCTTGTAGATGACGCGCATGGGTTTGGAACCATGGGCAAAACAGGCGCGGGTGCCGGCGAAGAGCAAGGCATTCAGGACGGAATAGATTTATACTTTTCTACGTTTGCAAAATCGATGGCTTCCATTGGCGCGTTTGTAGCCGGCGACCGTCAAATTGTAGATTACATTCGCTATAACATCAGGAGCCAGATCTTTGCCAAAAGCCTGCCAATGCCGATTGTTATTGGTAACTTAAAAAGGCTTGATCTTTTACGCACCACCCCCGAACTAAAAGATAAACTATGGGAAAATGCGTTGAAGCTTCAAAATGGTTTAAAAGAAAAAGGTTTTGATATTGGCCACACCGACAGCCCGGTAACGCCCGTGTATATGAAGGGCGGCGTTGAAGAAGCCACCGCAATGGCTATGGACCTTCGGGAAAACTATGGCATTTTTGCATCGATAGTTGTTTACCCGGTAATACCAAAAGGACATATAATTTACCGTTTAATTCCTACCGCCTCGCATACCGATGAAGACATACAAGCCACATTGCACGCCTTTGCCGAAACAAAAGCAAAGCTGGTTGCCGGAGCGTATAAATCGGAAGCCATTCCGGACATGGCCGAATACAGCGGCAAACGGTTTGAATACATGAAAATAAGGGAAAAGGGGAAGAAATAAAACGGGGAATAAACTAAAAAAAGCGCTGTGAAAACAGCGCTTTTTTTGTTGTGTACCAATGAAATTTGTCTAATGGTTTTTAATTGTGGATAAAAATATCGGTATTAAAAGAAGGAATGTTTCATTTAGGAAACAAAATGTTTTTGAACTGCACCTATACCCTTTTTGAAGCCTTTTTAAATGGTTGAAAAGATCAAAAAACCTTTAAAAAAGGGTTCGGAAGAGAGACAATAAAGCTTTCTATTAGAATGCCTTTGTTCCTTAGAGTTAAGCATTCGCAGTCTGAAAAAAATGGTTTGTGGTTGATTAAAAAACCTTCAAAAAAGGGTGCAAAATCAACCGGTGTTAAAAATTAAAAGTATCTTATTTATGATCGGACCCGTTTGCTGCTTGTGCTTCGTTTCCACATCCAATGAAGTATTAACCTACTTTTGCCGGGCATATTATTTTCTTACTCATAAATCATCAATCAATGAAAATTACGGTTGTAGGGGCAGGAGCAGTTGGCGCCACAGTTGCCGATAACATTGCCCGCAAAGAACTCTGCGAAGAGCTTGTATTATTGGATATTAAAGAAGGCTTTGCAGAAGGAAAGGCAAGGGACATGATGCAAACGGCTGCGCTATTGGGCTTCGACACGAAAGTAACCGGCAGCACGTCCGATTACAGCAAAACGGCCGGCTCGCATGTGGTAGTTATTACATCGGGCATTCCGCGCAAGCCAGGTATGACCCGCGAAGAGCTGATTGGCACCAATGCAAACATTGTAAAAGGGGTTACGCAAAACATTTTACAACATTCGCCCGAAGCCATTATTGTGGTGATTTCGAACCCCATGGACACCATGACGCAATTGGCCCTGCAATCGAGCGGCATACCTAAAAACCGTATAATTGGAATGGGTGGGATTTTAGACAGCGCCCGGTTTAAGTTTAATTTAAGTCAGGCTTTGCAATGCTCGCCAAACGATTTAAATGCTATTGTAATTGGCGGCCACGGCGATACAACTATGATTCCGCTGATTGAATTCGCAACCTGGAACAGTGTTCCTGTTACCGATTTTTTAAGTGCTGAAGAGCAACAAAAAGTAGTATCCAATACAATGGTTGGCGGCGCTACATTAACTAAATTAATAGGCACTTCGGCCTGGTATGCACCTGGTGCGGCCGGCGCTGCATTAGTAGAAAGCATTGTGCGCGATGAAAAGCGGCTTTTTTCTTGTTGCGTTTCGCTAGATGGCGAGTACGGACAGAAAGATATTTGCCTGGGCGTTCCGGTTGTTATTGGCCGAGGCGGCTGGGAGAAAATTGTTGATTACAAATTATCGCAAAAAGACCAGGAATTATTTGCCAAAAGTGCCGATGCTGT
The DNA here is from genome assembly GCA_038243445.1 of Chitinophagales bacterium. Lineage (GTDB taxonomy): Bacteria > Bacteroidota > Bacteroidia > Chitinophagales > Chitinophagaceae > Flavisolibacter. The sequence goes on from JBBSRB010000115.1 coordinate 8,749, forward strand.
TCGCAGTATGAACGATGTACTGGCAACTCTGTAACCGATTATTTATACATAAAAAGGGCGATCTGTTTTTAGAACAGATCGCCTTTTTAATGATAAATACCGTTGCGCAAAAACATCCTGTTATTATGTATTTCCCACCCCAAAATTTATTTGTATATAAATCTTTAGATTTTTGATAGTTTACACTCCTTACTTCTCTATTTTAAAACATTTCCGGTGCAGCTTGCCCAAAAAGTCAAACGGTGTAGTAGCTGCGGTAATATCTTTGATGTTTGTTGTAGGTAACCCATTTGTATCTAATTGAAACCTTCGATAATTGGTGCTAAAATAAAGTACACCTTCGGGAGAAAGAGCCGCCAGACAATTATTAATTAAAGAAACATGATCGCGTTGAATATCAAGTATGGCTTCCATGCGTTTACTATTGCTAAACGTAGGCGGATCCATAATTATCAAATCATAACTTTCCTTTGGTACTGTTTTTAAATACATCAATACATCGGCATGAACACTTTGATGAATGCCTTCCTTATCAAAATTTAGCTGAACATTTCTATCCGCCCACGACAAATATGTTTTTGATAGATCAACAGAAGTTACTTTGCTGGCGCCACCCGCAAGTGCATAAACCGAAAATGATCCTGTATAGCAAAACAGGTTTAAAACCCGTTTATTTTTTGCGGCATCCCTAACCATTTGCCGCGTTGAGCGATGATCTAAAAACAAACCTGTATCTAAATAATCTCTAAGGTTTATAAGAAATTGTAATCCGTTTTCCTGTACTACAAACTCTTGTTTTACTTCGGCTGTTTTTTGGTATTGATTGAGTCTTCCTTCTTTTCTTTTTCTTAATTTTTGATAAATTTTTTCTTCACTAATGCCTGTGACTTCTGTAATAATTTGTTTAGAATTGCTCCACCAACGTTCGTGTTCTTCTTCTGAAAGATCGTGCTGGCGTTTGTATTCGGCAACGTAACATTTGTCTTCGTACACTTCTATCAAAAACGGAAATTCCGGAATATCGTGATCGTAAATGCGATAGCAACCAATGCCCTGCCGCTTTGCCTGCTTGCTTATATGACGGTACACTTTTCCAAGGCGGTTTTTAAACATTAAAAATTTATCAAAATGTTGTTGCATTGCTAAATTTTTTAGACCTTCGATGCCTTGCAGGTTTTAAGGACGTGTTTTAATTGTGTGATGCTTTCATTACCCTTCGGCACCCTCAGAGCGACAAAAACTCTGATTGTTTAAAAGACTCTTATCAGGCTGAGAAAGTAGAAGCCACATCATAGATTTAAA
>JBBSRB010000116.1:0-9508 GCA_038243445.1 Chitinophagales bacterium
AGCAGTGTTCTGATTGAATCAATAAAAATTGATTTGCCTGCCCCATTTTCGCCTGTAATAATAGTTATGGGCACTTGTGTTTCCTCATCTGAGAGGAAATGCATCTCTGCATTACCAAATGGCCCGATATTTTTTAAAGAAATGTTTTGAATTATCATTCGAAGGGTTTTGGTAAATGTAATATTATTGCTTCTACTATATACAAGATCATTCTCAAAAAGCTCCTAAACGTAATTTCAAAATGTTTCTCTGCATTAAAAACTCCGAACGCACAAGAGTGCACCGAAAAAATGCTTCATAGTAGCACTCAGCTGAGGATAAAAAAAGCCCCTGCAAGTGCAGAGGCTTATTATATTATTCTTTATTAGGATTAGTACCTGTAATGCTCTGGCTTAAATGGACCTTCTTTCGATATTCCCAGGTAAGCAGCTTGCGCTTCAGAAAGTTCATCCAGTTCCACGCCAATTTTAGCAAGGTGCAGGCGCGCTACTTTTTCATCAAGATGTTTTGGCAGCACATAAACTTTGTTTTCGTACTGGTCGCCATTTGTCCACAGCTCTATCTGCGCAAGCGTTTGGTTGCTAAAAGAATTACTCATTACAAACGACGGATGACCGGTAGCACAACCAAGGTTTACTAAACGACCTTCAGCAAGGATGATCACATCTTTTCCTTCTATGTTGTAAATATCAACCTGTGGCTTAATTGTATCTTTTGTATGCCCGTAGTTTTCGTTCAACCAGGCCATGTCAATCTCAATATCAAAGTGACCAATGTTACAAACAATGGCTTTGTCTTTCATCAGCCTGAAATGTTTTTCCGTGATCAGGTCGCGGCAACCAGAGGCGGTAACAACAATGTCGGCTTCTTTTACAGCATCAACCATTTTCTTTACTTCAAAGCCATCCATTGCAGCCTGCAGTGCACAAATCGGATCAATTTCGGTAACAATAACGCGGCAACCGGCGCCTTTTAAACTGGCAGCTGAGCCTTTGCCCACATCACCATAACTTCCAACAACAGCTACTTTACCAGCCATCATTACGTCAGTTGCTCTGCGAATAGAATCTACCAGACTTTCTTTGCAACCGTATTTGTTATCGAACTTAGATTTTGTTACAGAGTCGTTTACGTTAAATGCAGGCACCGGCAACGTGCCCTTTGCCATACGCTCGTATAAGCGGTGTACGCCGGTAGTTGTTTCTTCCGAAATGCCTTTAACGTGCTGAACCAACTCGGGATACTTATCTAACACAATATTGGTAAGGTCGCCGCCATCATCTAAAATCATGTTCAACGGCTTGTCGGCGCTGCCAAAAAAAAGCGTTTGTTCAATACACCAATCTGCTTCTTCCTGGCTTTGTCCTTTCCAGGCATATACACCAATGCCAGCGGCAGCAATAGCCGCAGCAGCCTGGTCTTGCGTAGAAAAAATGTTGCACGAACTCCATTTTACTTCTGCGCCTAAAGCAATCAGTGTTTCAATTAAAACAGCCGTCTGAATGGTCATGTGCAAGCAGCCGGCAATACGTGCGCCTTTTAACGGCTGCGTGGCTGCGTATTCCTCGCGAATGCTCATCAAGCCAGGCATTTCTGCCTCTGCTAACCTGATTTCTTTACGGCCCCATTCGGCAAGGCTAATATCTTTTACCTTGTAGGCAAGGTTAAAATCTATGTTTGAACTTGTGAGTGTTGACATATAAACTTATTTCTTTTTGCAAAGATACGATGGCAGAATAAAGATGAATCCAAAACAATATTAATTAGCATAAAACACATTTTTACCAGCGGTTAGTAGAATAAACATACTTTTATTGATGCCTCATCTGCCCGAAAAAGAAGAAAGCACTTTTACATCAGCTCCGTTGGATGCCAAAGACCTGGCTATTCTGCGCCTGCTTCAGCAAAATGCACGCATTACGGTTAAAGAACTAGCCGAAAAAGTACACCTTAGCACTACGCCGGTGTACCAACGTGTAAAACGCATGGAAGATGCCGGAATTATAAAACAATATGCCACGCTGATAGATCATACCAAAGTGAAAAAAAGCTTGATGGCTATTTGTTACGTATCGCTGAAACAACACAACAAAACTGCCGGAAGCCGGTTTATTAAAGCCATTTTAGCAATGAATGAAGTGACAGAATGTTACAACATTTCCGGTGAGTTTGATTTTATGTTGAAAGTAATGGTGGAAAACATGGACGCTTATTATCATTTTCATGTAAATGTTTTGAGCCAGGTAGAAAACATGGGACAATTGCAAAGTGTTTTTGTAATGGGCATTATTAAGCAAACGCATCAATTAATTTACTAAACTATTAGTCGGCGTGACCTCTGCAAACCTGTAAAAAAGGGTGTTGGTTGCAGTGCCGTGCCGCCTTTTTTGTTGCATTTTTCTATCGCGGAAAAAAGCAATTTTTCAAAAGCTTACATTGCAGTAGCAAATTTATTAAAGAATGCGAAATTATTTAGGGTACATTATTGTGGCAGTTGCCGTTTTGCTTTCGGTTATTATTGCTACATCGGCGTATAAATACAGGTTTAAATCGGCCGAAACAATTACCGCAACGGGCTCGGCCGAAACTGATTTTATATCCGATCAAATTGTTTGGAAAGGCACTTTTACCAGACAAGGTTATGATTTAAAACCGGTTTATGCCGACTTAAAAAGCGATGAAGCAATTATTAAGCAATACCTCAATGCCGCCGGAGTTCCCGATAGTAATATAGTGTTTTCATCTGTTGATATACAACGAAATTACAGTAACCAATATGGTGCAAATGGCGGTGTTACCGGCTCTGTTTTCTCGGGTTATACCTTAAACGGCACTGTTACGGTAGACTCCAGAAATATTACGGTGGTAGAAAAGCTTTCAAGAGAAATTACAGGCTTGCTTGAAAAAGGAATTGAATTAAACTCCATACCGCCAAGCTATTATTATTCCAAACTAAACGAGTTAAAAATCGATCTGTTGGCCAAAGCATCGCAGGATGCAAAGCTTCGTGCCGAAACAATTTCGAAAAACTCCGGTGCTTCGCTGGGCGGCATTTCAAAAGCAAACATGGGCGTTTTTCAAATTACAGGCAAAAACTCCAACGAAGATTATAGTTATGGTGGCGTGTTTAACACCGCATCAAAAGAAAAAACCGCCTCTATAACACTTCGGGTAGAGTACCGTGTAGATTGAAATTAAACCGACCCTTTTTTGTGTGTTTTCACTTAACTGTAGTACCTTTTTTATATGATGTGGCGCCTGTTGTTACCCATTTTGTTTGTGTTATTGACATCAAAAACAGGAGCGCAGCAATTTGGTGGTTTTCCGCCCCAAACAAAATGGCAACAGATAAATACTGATACTGTCCGGATCATTTTTGAAGCAGGCGCGGAAGCGCAAGCACAACAAATTGCAGCTATCATTCATGTAATGGCAGCTAACAATCCGTTAGGTAAAAGCTTAAAAAAGGTACATGTAGTGCTTCATAGCAAAACCACAGAAGCCAATGGGTACGTAGGTTTGGCGCCTTTCAGAAGCGAGTATTATTTGCTGCCCGGCGGAGATATTTTTGAAACAGGAAACCTTCCGTGGCATAAATTATTAGCCGTACACGAGTACCGGCATGTAGCGCAATACAACGCCTTTAATAAAGGATTAACCAAAGCTTTTAGCTTTGTTTTGGGTGAAGAAGGGCGAGCGCTTGCAAACGCTTTTGCGGTGCCAGATTGGTTTTTTGAAGGTGATGCGGTGTATGCCGAAACAGCATTAACCCCGCATGGACGCGGGCGGATGCCGTATTTTTTTAAAGGATACGAAAGCCTTTGGAATGAAGGCAAAGATTATAGCTGGATGAAGTTGCGGAACGGATCGATAAAAGATTTTGTGCCCAACCATTACCCGCTTGGTTATTTGTTGGTGAACTGGGGCTATTTAAAATATGGACATGACTTTTGGCAGAAAGTAACCAATGATGCAAGTGCTTTTAAAGGATTAATTTACCCGTTTCAAAAAGCGGTAAAAAGACAAACTGGAAAAAGTTTTAAAAGCTTTAGAAAAGAAGCCTTCAGCTATTATAAAAAAAGGGTAGATGCTTCTAAAAACACTGTTAAAAAGGGTGAAACCGTAACGAGTTACTTGTATCCGCAAATGATTGGAAAAGATTCAATGCTGTTTTTAAAAAACAGTTACGAATCCATTCCGCAGTTCACTTTGCAAATAGCGGGCGTTGAGCACAAAATAAGGCAACAAAATATTTCCGGCGACGACTGGTTTAGCTACCGTAAGGGAACCATTGCATACACGTCGTTTAACACATCGGCGCGGTGGAGTTTGCAAAATTACAGCAATATTGTTTTGTTAGATATTGCTACAGGAAACGAAAAAAAACTCACCAAAAAGGGGTATTATTTTACACCTGATATTTCTCCCGACGGCGAAAAGATTATTGTTGTTTCTATAAACGATTCTTTAAAAACCGATCTTCATTTATTAACTAAAGAGGGAGCCTTTTTGAAAGGTTTTGCTCCGCCGGAAAACGCAGTTTTTTTTCAACCGCGCTTTATAAACGATAGCTCCGTTGTGGTGGGTTTAAAATACCAAAATGCAACTTTGTCGTGGGATGAGTTAAATATAAACACCGTACTTTTTACCTCGTTATTGCCACAAACCGGCGCTACTATTGGTTATCCTTATGTACGGGATAGCGTTTTTTATTTTACTTCATCGGCTGCTGGCAGTGATGATATTTACAGCTTGCCTTTAAGCACTAAAGGGCTGAAGCGATTAACGAGCGGCGGTACAGGAAGTTATTTTCCATCGGTATATAACGATACGTTGCATTATTCAACCTTTACAAGCAATGGTTATAAATTAAAAGCAGCAGCGATAGGGGAGATGCCGGTAAAACAGATTGATCAAAATCAAATGAACGAACCGGCTGCACCTTTCCCCGTTGCTGTTGCGTTAAAAAGCAATTCTGTTTTTAATATTGCCGAACGGGCGTTTGCAGTAACCGGTTACAAAAAAAGCAGTGGCTTAATTAATGTGCACAGTTGGCGGCCTTTTTACGAAGCTCCTGAATACAGTTTTTCGGTGTATAGCAATAACGTGCTGAACACATTTTTGAGCGAAGCTTTTTACCGGTATAATGAAGCCGAACAATCGCATACGGCAGGCTTAAATACATCGTATGCAGGTTTTTTTACTGTTATAAATGCAGGAGTAACGTACACTGCCGACAGGCATTTAAAAACCCCCACTGCCACCCGTACTTACAATAGCGCAGAAGCCCGCATTGGGATTTCTGTACCTCTAAATGTTACATCTGGCAAAACTTATAGATTTTTTAACGGTGGGTCCAACTTTGTGTTCAACGCCCTTAGGCCAACAGGCGAAACAAAAGAAATTGCAAAGGCTTCCAACACCACTTACCTTCATCATTATCTTAACTGGAGCCAGCAACTTCCAAAGGCTAAAAAGCAAATCTTCCCCTCATTTGGTTATCATCTTTCAACTGCTTATCGCCATAAAACATCGGGAAAAGGGTACCAGTCGCTCCTTTCAACACAGGTCTTTTTACCCTCTATTTTTACTACGCACAGCTTTGTAATTGCAGCAAATTTTCAGCAAACAGATACCGGAAATGTCCTTTTCAGTAACCGTTTTGCAGCTTCCCGCGGCTACAACAATCTGTATTTTTCGCGTATGTGGCGAAGCAGTGCTAATTATCACTTTCCTCTTTTTTATCCGGACAAGGGAGTGGCAGATATTGTTTATTTATTAAGAATCAGGTCTGCCATGTTTTACGATCATACACGGGTTTTTTCAAGAAATAAAAAAATTACAAACGATTTGCGCAGTGTTGGAGGCGAGCTTTTTTTTGATACCAAATGGTGGAATCAATTGCCTGTGAGCTTTGGCCTGAGGTATAGTTATTTGCTGGATGCCAGTAAAGTAAACATTGGTAATCCGAACAGATTTGAAATTATTTTGCCGGTAAATCTCATTCCAAATTAAGCTACCCCTTTTCGCGGCTTACGTCATAAGGAACTCAGGCTTTCTTCAATTGCTTTTATTTTTTCTTCCGCATCGCGTTTTTTGGTACGTTCTACGTCTACCACTTCGGGCTTTGCATTTTGTACAAATCGCTCGTTACTCAATTTTTTTTCTACAGAAATTAAAAAGCCTTTAAAGTATTCAAGGTCTTTCAGCAGTTGCCCTTTTTGAGCACTTGTATCAAATATTGCTTCTGTTTCAATATATAGTTTATCTCGCCCAATAACAACAGTAATTGTATTGGGCACAGGGGACGTGACAAACGTTATTTGTTTGGTGTTTGCCTGTTTTGATATCAGGTATTGAATGGACGCGTATTTACCCGGTGCTGCCGAAGCTACGTGCAGGCGGATGGCGTCTTTCGGTTTGATATTGTTTTTTGTGCGGGCATCTCTAATAGCGGTGATGGTTTGTTTTAGTAATTCGGCCTTTTCTAAAATTTCAGATTGAACTGCTACTGGAGGTGCAAATTGCTTTACGCAGAGGTCATCTTCTTTATGGCTGAGGCGGTGGTAAATTTCTTCGGTTACAAACGGCATAAACGGGTGTAGCAACTGCATTAAACTTTCGAAAAAATAAACGGTTTTTTCATACACTTCTTTTTCAATTGGTTGTTCAAAACCTGGCTTTACCCATTCTAAATACCAGCTGCAAAAGTCGTCCCAAATCAACGAATAGATGGTTTTAAGCGCTTCGCTTAATTTAAAGCCACTGTATTGTTGCTCTACCTGTGTTTTTACTTCGTTCAGCCTGTTTTCAAACCATTCAATGGCAAAGTGGTTGGTGCCGGATGTTGACTGTTGAAGATTTGAACTTTCGTTAGTTGCCGGCGCACCGGTAACTCTTGCCTCCCACATTTTCACCAGCTTTAATGCATTCCAAATTTTATTATTAAAAAAACGTCCTTGCTCGCAACTGCTTTCATCAAAAAGCAAATCGTTTCCCGCAGGGGCTGAAATGAGTATTCCAAAGCGAACCGCATCAGCGCCAAACTGGTCAATTAATTTCAGCAGGTCTGGCGAATTGCCTAATTGTTTACTCATTTTACGGCCTTGTTTATCGCGAACCATCCCAGTAAAATAAACGTGCTCAAAAGGCTTTTCGTTCCGATATTCCATTCCGGCCATAATCATTCGGGCCACCCAAAAAAAGATAATATCCTGACCGGTTACCAAAACCGAAGTAGGATAATAATATTTTATTTCTTCATTATCGGGCTCGTTAATTCCGTTAAAAACTTCAATGGGCCAGAGCCACGATGAAAACCATGTATCAAACACATCTTCATCTTGTTTAAGCTGAGCGTTGTGAATGGAGAATTGAGATTTGAACAGTTCTTTCGCTTCTGCTTCTGTTTCAGCCACTACAAACCTGCCTTCAGCATCGTACCAGGCCGGTATGCGCTGCCCCCACCAAAGTTGCCGGCTAATGCACCAGTCTTTCACGCCTTCAAGCCAATATTTATAGGTTGCTAAAAACCGTTCAGGTGGATGAATTTTTACTTGGGCGGTGACTACTGCCTCTAATGCTTTATTGGCTAAATGACGCATTATTACAAACCATTGGGTAGATATGCGCGGTTCTACAACAGCGTTTGTTCGTTGCGAGTATCCAAGCCTTGTAGTATACTCTTCTTCTTTTACCAGCAACCCCTGGAGCCGTAATTGCTCCACTGCTTTTTTGCGTGCTTCAAACCGGTCGAGCCCAACAAAAACTTCTGCAGCTTCGCTTAAGGTTCCATCTTCATTTAAGGTGTCAATAATGGGTAAGCCGTGTTTTAAACCAAGATTATAATCATTAATATCGTGCGCCGGCGTAACTTTTAATGCACCGGTACCAAAAGCAGGATCTACATAGTCATCGAAAATGATGGGCACCTCGCGGTTAACCAGCGGAACCATTACTTTTTTACCTTTTAAATGTTGATAACGTTCATCGTTGGGGTTTACGCAAACAGCCGTATCGCCCATAATGGTCTCGGGACGCTGTGTGGCTATGATGATGTAGTTGACAGTTGATGGTTGAGAGTCGACAATTGGCGGTTGGTGGCCGTTGGTGGTTGGTGGTTGATTGTTAGTGGTTGGTTGTTGATCGTTGATGGTTGATTGTTGGTCGTGGTCGGCTTGACCGACCAACGAACAACGATCATCGGCCAAACGATACTTCAAATAATAAAGCGTTCCCTGCACGTCCTTGTATTCTACTTCTTCATCGCTTAAAGCAGTTTTTGCTGCAGGGTCCCAGTTAATCATTCGGGCGCCACGATAAACTAAACCTTTGTTGTATAAATCAATAAATACTTTAATAACCGCATGGTAATAATGATCGTCCATGGTAAAGGTTACCCGGTTCCAATCTACACTGCAGCCTAATTTTTTTATTTGATGATATATAATTCCGCCATACTTTTCCTTCCATTCAAAAGCATGTGCCAAAAAATCCTCGCGTGAAAGGTCTTGTTTTAAAATGCCCTTTTCGGCTTCCAGCATTTGCACTACTTTGGCTTCGGTGGCAATAGAGGCATGATCGGAACCGGGCACCCAACAGGCGTTAAAACCGCTCATTCGTGCTTTGCGTATCAACACATCCTGTACGGTTTCATTTAAAGTATGCCCCATGTGCAATACGCCCGTTACGTTTGGCGGTGGAATAACTATGGTAAAAGGAGGGCGGTCATCGGGCTTACTGTTAAAGTACCCTTTTGTTAACCAATGCTGGTACCATTGTTCTTCTATTAGCTGCGGCTCAAAGTTCTTTGACAAAGTAGTGGTCATGCGTTACATAAAAATTGGTGTGCAAATTTAAAACATCTGCACACCAATCAACTTAATAATATAAGCCTGGAGCTATTCTTTGTTCATCATTGCGGCCATTTCCCGGCACACAAAAGTTTGGCCGTTTTGCACCTGTATAATGGCTTCAATCATTTCTTCTTTGGGCGAATTTTTGGTAACATAGCCCTTTGCACCTACGTGCATCATATTTCGCGCATAGCTTGGCTGATTTTGAATAGAAACGCCAATAATTTTTATGTGGGGATGAGATTTACAAATTTTCCTGGTTGCTTCAAAGCCGTTTACCGGCGTCATGTTTACGTCCATAAGCATTACATCGGGAGCTAAGGTCTCGGCTGCGTCAATAGCTTCCATTCCCGAACAACATTCTCCAATAACATCTATGCGCTCATCTTTTTGTAAGATCATGCGCCACGTTTCCCGAACCATTTGATGGTCATCAACAATAACCACACGAATAACACAGTGTTGCATAAAGCAGTTGCATTAAAATTAGTTTAATCAGCTGCAATTAACCTCCATTGCAAGGATGGTTTTTCATTTATTTGTTGGGTTTTTTTTAAAGCTAATCTAAATTATCATTTTCCGGTTTTTTTCCGACGAAGCCATACTTTGCACCTTTTGCCAAAAACCTTTAAAAAAGGGTATGCAAAAGAGAG
>JBBSRB010000117.1:0-9405 GCA_038243445.1 Chitinophagales bacterium
AAAACAACAATGCCTCTGCCACCTAGGCCAAAACGTGGTTTGATAAAAATTTTTGTTGCCTGCGAGGCATTAATTATTTCATTGGTTTCGGCAGCAGAAAGTGGCTTGTTTGATGCATTGTAAACCTTTCCGTTTTCAAAGCCCAACAGCATTTTTGGCTGGCGTATGTTGTAGGCTTTTAACATAGCGTAGGTCAGTTGCTTGTCCTCGCATAAAATGCCATAATCTTTATAACTAAGCGGAAAAAATAAATTCATTTGAAAGTAATGTGGAATGTACTGCTTCATTTCTTCTATTAAAAACGTACAATCGTTGCGATACATATCAAAGCGATAATATTGGTATGGAAAACAATCCCAATAATTTTGAAGCACTTTCATTTCGCTCTTTATTTGCGAAGCCGGCTTTGCTTCTTTGCAAACTTTAAATCGTTCAATATCGCTCTTGTAGTTGTCGGTTTCAAACTTTTTACGCATTTGCTTTTCCGACGCTTTTTTCCAGAAGTAGTACAATCTTTTTCTTATGGCGCTCATGTAATAAATATTAGGTACGATTAATTATGCCTGGTAAATACATTTTTGATCGTAAAGTTTTCTTTATACCAGTAATTCTTGGGTTCAATCTTTAAATCATCTCTTATAGGCCAGTAACAATCCTGTATCATAGCCATATCAGGCGTACTGTTTAATTCAATAATTGATGGCCCATCAGTGGTCAACGCTACATCCCAGCCAACGTATGTTATTTCGCGGTACTTTCTTGCTGCAGATACAGCTAAGTCTCTCACTTTGTTCCAGCTTTCTATTTTGGCTCCTTTAAATACAAAATTAGTATCGGGGTGGGCGTCAAAAGTTATCCGGTCGTGGGCATAAGCAACATCGCCTAAAAAGCCAGTTTTCGGATCTATTTTTACGTATAGGCCACCGGCGGCGGCATTATCTACCTGGCTTCCGCCTTTTCCCATTCTTATTAAAGCATATAAAACCCTTGCTTTTCCACCAATACATTCGGTTATCACCCGAAACGAATTTATGGAATGTGGATAAAGGGCATTTGCTTCGGGGTGCTGCACCAAACCTTCCTGCACTACATAACGGCCATCTTTTAAAGTATTTAGGAAATGGGCATGATCTAATGCTTTGTTGTCTTCGTTACTGAAATTTCCGTCGCTTTTTTTAAATACTTCTATACCTTTTCCTTCCGAGCCAAAGCGAGGTTTTACAAAGAGTTTACCGGCGTTTGAGGTGGCAATTAAAGTATCTGCTTCGGTATTGGAAATGGGATTATTAGCTCCATCGTAAAAGCTTTGATTATCGAAGCCAAGAACAAAACGTGGCTGCGGAATCTCGTATGCTTTCAACAAGGCATAGTTCATCAATTTATCAAAACTCAATATGCCATATTCTTTAATACTAAGCGGGAAAAATAAATTATTTAGAAAGAAAAGCGGAACGTAGTTTTTCATTTCCTCCGCAGGTACTGTACAATCTTTAAGGTACAAATCAAAGCGGTAGTATTGATAAGGGTAGCAATCCCAATATTGTTGCAAAGCGTTCATTTCGCTCTTTATCTGAGCAGCCGGTTTTTTATTTGTACTTCTGTTGAACCGGTCTAAATCTTCTTTAAAAAAAAAGTTATCGTATTGTTTTCGGGAACGCTTTTCCGACATCTTTTTCCAATAGTAATAGATTCTTTTTTTGAGCACTTCTGTGTATTTTAAATTAGATGGAAGTAAGTTTTACTAAAGATTTTTTATAGTATAGTTTGATTTATACCACCATTCTTTAGGTACTATTTTTAAATCATCTCTTATGCCGCCGTAACAATCCTGCACAATGCCTACGCCGGGGTGATGATTAAATTCAATTATGGAAGGACCGTCAGTTGACACAGCCACATCCCAGCCAAGGTATTTTATTTCCCGAAACTGAATTGCTGCTTCTAAAGCAAACGATTTTGCTTCAGCCCAATTTTCTAATACTGCTCCTTTAAATATAAAGTTTGTATCTGGGTGCGCATTAAAGGTAGAGCGATCGGTGGTGTAGGCAAAGTCGTTGAGCTGGCCGTTATCGGAATTGATTTTTATATACATGCCGCCGGAGCTTGCATTATCTACCTGCTGGCCGCCGCTGCCCATTCGTAAAATGGAAAATAAAATCCGGGCTTCGCCTTCAATACATTCTGTTACAATACGAAAAGTATTTACTGAATTTGGATAGATGTTATTAATAGAAGCGTGCTGCACCAAACCTTCCTGTACAATGTAAAAACCATCTTTCAATACGTTTAGAAAAAAGTTGTGATCCAATACATTTTGCTGATCATCTACATAACGGTTTTCTTCTTTTCTAAAAACAAAAATTCCTTTGCCACCTACACCAAACCGAGGTTTAATAAATAACTTTTCGGTAGCAGATGCGTTTATAACTGTGTTTACTTCTTCAGGTAAAAGCGGAGCATTTTCGGAGCTAAAGAACCTATTGTTATCAAAACAAAAAAGCAGTTTTGGTTGGGCTATTTCGTAGGCTTTTAGCATGGCATAAGATAACAATTTATCTTCGCACAAAATGCCGTAATCTTTAAAACTAAGCGGGTAAAATAAGTTGAAAAGAAAGTAATGAGGTACATACTTTTTCATTTCTTCCAACTGAAGCTTACAATCCTTACGAAAAAGATCGAAACGGTAATACTGAAATGGAAAGCAATCCCAGTATTTTTGAAGCGCCTTCATCTCACGCTTTATCTGCGCTTCCGGCTTGCGGTTAGTTGATTGCTCAAAGCGCTTAATATCTTCTTTAAAATGAACATCAGCTATGCTTTTGCGGGTTTGCTTTTCCGCCATTTTCTTCCAGAAGTAATAGAGTCTTTTTTTTACGGCGCTCATTGAGGTGGTGATTATAATAAGAAAATGCTTAAAAAGGGTATGTTTTAAGGCTGATGCACTTTAGTAAATACATTTAAACACTTTAGTGTTTTTGAACTTTAACAATGTCCCTTTAATAAGTGTAAAAATGCCCATTTTTCAAAAATCATTATATCGTTCTGTTCTTCAACAATTCATCTATAAAAATAACTTTTGTATGCTCGGTTTTTAAAAACGAACCTTTTGCTTTTTTAATATGAAACAAAGCCACAACCTGCCGCAGCACAAAAAGCGGCATGGCAAACAGGGCTTGTAAATATTTTGGACTTTTGCCTTTAACAGCCACAATGCCAATAAACGAAAGTAGAAACGAAAGAAGGATAAGGAGCCAAATAACAAATGCTGTAGTGCTAATAAAAAAGTTTAGAAATGTTATTAAAAACCCTAAGCCAAGAATAATAAACAGCGGTGGGCGCAGTGTAATAAAACCAAAATAAACAAGGTTGAAATTAGCCCTTTTTATACCACTCCAAAAAATGGCGGCACTGTCTTTAAAGTAAGTGAAGTAAGTAGATATCCAACGGGTGCGCTGCACCTCCAGCGATTTGCCACTGGCAATTTTTTCATCGTACAAAATAGCTTCCGGCGCAAACGTCATTCGGGGCACTCGTTGCACCAAATGAGCTTGCATTTTTTTATCGAAACCGCCTAAAAAGGTGCTGTATTCTATGCTGTTATAAAGGTCGTAATCAATGGCTACGCCACTGCCCCAGATAGAAGCAGAAAGGCCAAGGCGCATGCGTATTTCTCGGTCTAAAAAAAAGTTGTACATATCGCCAATGGCATCCATGCGTGCATAAAGCGAGTCGGTGTTTTTTGGTTTAAAGTCGGACTGCACCACACGGTACCCTTTTTGAAAATGGGCGTTCATCACCTCTAAAAAGCGGGGGTGAATCAGGTTGTCCGAATCTAAAATAATAATGGCATCGGGCTTTTTAATAAAAGATGCCAACGCAAACCGTATTGATTTTATTTTTGAATGAAGCGCCGGTTGAGGTTGAAGCACGGTTACGCGGTTGTCGGTGAAATGTATTCCGCTTACATTGCAATCATCGGCCACTACGTACACCTTAAAATGTGGATAGATCTGTTTTAAAATAGAATCTACCAGCGGTAAAATAAATTGCTCTTCCTGGTGAGCGGTAACAATAATTCCAAATTCAAAATTTTTATCGGTAACAAAAGGCGCCCTTTCATACGGTGTTTTTATCTTAAAAAGAGAAAGAAAAAAATAAGCAATCAATGAAAGAAACGGGATCAGTAAATAGATGGCAACAATTACCTGGATGATAATAAAGAATACATAAAGAACGGAAAGAAAAGTAGACATGAGCGGTGGTAGTTTGCTAAAAAGGCTTAAAAAAGGGTATAGGAATTGTGTTTATATTTTGTTTGTTGCGTTTTGCGGCGCCCCATATTTCTGCCGCGAGGCTTTTTCCCATAGAACCGTTTGCCGTCCTTTTAAAAACCGCACAAAACCAAGATAGAGAGAAAAATTTATAAACAAAAAATAGTAGGCTGCGTATAAAAAGCTTATCCGAATACCGTTTAAAAACAAGAGCCATCCCAGCAGCGCAAAACTATAAAACAAAACCTGCGCTGCAAGTATGATGCTATAAAACGCCGAACCGTTATCTGCAACCAAAACGATGTTGCTGATTAGTATCAGCGGTAAAAAAAGTGGACAAAGCGTCCAGCGTAATACGCGGTGCGAAATGTATTGAAACGACAACTTGGGATAGCGAAAAACATTCAATAAAGGGGTTAACAGCGCCATTGATTGAAAAGCGCCTGCGCTGATGCGGATCTTTCGTTTTTGCTCTTCTTTAATAGATGCCGAGCCGGTTTCCATAGCATAAGCATTGGGTTCGTAAGCAATGCGATAACCCTTTTGAGCAACGCGTAAAGAGATTACAAAATCGTCCAGCAAGATATCGTCGCCGGGATATTCGTACAGACCGGTGCGAATGGAAAAAAGTTCGCCGGCAGCGCCCACAACAGAATAAAATTGCCAGTCGAGTTTTTTTAAAAACGATTCGTATTTCCAATATAGCCCTTCGCCGGCGCCGGCAAGGCTGTCAGTAGTGGAAGACATAATCTTTTTTTCGCCGGCAACGCCGCCCACTTTATCGCTTTCGTAATGCCGCACAATGTTTTGAATACTTTCCTTATTCAACAAAGTATTTGCATCCGAAAATATAACCACCGGCGTTTGTACATAAGCCATGGCACGGTGCATGGCTGCTACTTTTCCTTTTCGGCCATCGGTATGTAATAACTGAATTTGCGGGTATTTAGCAATAAGATTTTTTGTATTATCAGTGGAGCCGTCAGTTATAAAAATAACCTTCAATAAAGTGTTGGGGTAATGGAGCGAAAGCGTGTTTTTAATTTTTTCTTCAATAAATTCTTCTTCGTTATAAGCTGCTACAATTAAAGTTACCGGAAGTTGAAATTTAGATTGATGCAGAGCAGGAACCTTTTTTGCCTTTTGAATGATCCAAAGAATTACTCCATAACCTATGTAACTGTAAAAGGTGATGAATATCCCCAGGAAAAAAATAATTTTAAGTAGCGTCATACGGATTAAGAAAATGATTAGAGACTGCAAATGTACGTTTTGAAAAAACTAGATGAAAGGCCTTGGCAGAATTAGATAGCGTATTTTATACGGCAGGCGAAAAGCCCCTTTTTTAAAGGGTTTTCCAAAACGGTGGTTTTACATACCCCTTTTTCAAAGGTTTTCGTTTGTGCAAACCCCTCGTAAATCTCCCCTTTCTTTTAAAAAAAAGTAATCATTAAAAGCGGGTTTTTCTCAAAATAATTCAGTATTAGTACTTATTGCAATAATAGGACTGCCAATGTACTTTTGCTTCAGCTAAGGCAGAAACCACGGTCGCTGTCTAAAGTTTAATCCAAACCAACCTGTACCCTTATGAGAAACCAACCAAACTGGCTGGGCAGCAGAATGCTGCTTTTAACTCTGTTGTTTTTTGTTTTGTCTCCGCGTAAAGCCTCTGCGCAAACAACGCAGCAGGTAGCTGTTAGCGATAGTGTAAACTACGCCATTGGCGGGTATTACGAAGCGCTGCCAGCCGATTATGCATCCAAGCCCACCAAAAAATTTCCTCTTATTATTTTCATTCACGGTATTGGCGAATTAGGTAATGGCACTTCTGATTTGCCTAAAGTGTTGCTTCACGGTTTGCCAAAGCTGATTAATCGTGGAAAGTTCCCCGATGTGTTTACCGTAAACGGCGAAACTTTTTCGTTTATGGTGATTTCTCCGCAGTATAAAAAGAATTACCGCGACGCGGCTACAGTCGAATCGCTTATTGATTATTGTGTAAAAAAATACAGGGTAGATGAAAGCCGTATTTACTTAACCGGACTCAGCATGGGCGGCGGCATTGGCTGGTTATATGCAGGAAAAGTAGCGGGCGCCAACAGGTTAGCTGCTTTTTTACCCGTGTGCGGAAGCACTACCTTTAGCACTACCGCTGTAGCTAACATGGCTGCGGCCAATCTTCCGGTTTGGGCCACGCACAACCAGTTCGACAACATTGTTGCTTCTTCCAACTCGGTTAATTGGATAACGGCTTTAAACGCCTTTGTTCCGGCAATTACACCCAAATCTTTATTAACAATTTTTCCTGTTAGCGGGCACGATGCATGGACAAAAACCTACGATCCTACTTTTAAGCCGGCCGGAGTAAATGTATATGAATGGATGCTTTCTCATAAACGGGGAAGCACAAGCTTTGCGGCAGAAAACATTTTACCGCAAGTAAATGCAGGCGCCGATAAAGCATTAACCTTACCCTCAAATTCTCTTTCGATTACAGGCGCCGCCACCGATGCCGACGGAAGCATTGCTGCCCTTAAATGGACGAAAGTATCTGGACCAACAAGCTATACTTTTAGCAGTGCTACAAGTGCTTCGGTACAAATTGGAAGTTTAACAGAAGGAACCTATACGTTTCGCCTTTCTGCTACCGATAATAAAGGCGGTGTTTCTTTTGATGATGTTCGGGTGGTAGTTAGCGCAGCTCTAAACCTGCCCCCGGTTGCATCTGCCGGAGGAGATAAAACTATTACTCTGCCTGCAAACAGTGTTACTCTGGCGGGAAGCGGGATGGATAGCGATGGAACCATTAAGGCTTATGCCTGGACAAAAATTTCAGGGCCGGAGGGCGCAGCGATTAACAGCCCAGGTGCTGCTTCTACATTGGTATCGAACCTGGTAGAAGGCGTATATATATTCAGGCTCACAGTTATCGATAATAACGAGGCAACAGCTACCGATGATGTACAGGTAACGGTTAGTGCCGCGCCTGTCGCCCTTTTTGCAAATGCCGGAAAAGACACACTGATTTATAAAAACCAAACCCGCCCGGATACTGCTGTTTTAACTGGAATTGTGCCCAACGGCGCTTCGGTTTTATGGAGCAAAATTAGCGGACCGGCACAAGTAAGCTTTTCCACGCCAGCTGCAGCCCAAACCTATGCAATTGGCCTGGAAGAAGGTACTTATAAATTTAAAATTACAGTTAATGGACTTGTGAGCGACACCGTAAACGTTGTAATAATAAACTGGCAAAAGAAGAATGTAACGCCGTGCCGTCCCGGTGGTGGAAAATCGTTTATTGTAACTGTTAACAGTGGCAGTTCATTTTACCGGTCGTACCTTAACCGCGATAACGTGGTAGGTGAAAGAGTAATGGGCGGCGATACGCTTTACTTCAGAGGCGGTACTTATACTGGTTTTGAAATTGGCGATTTTGGCGGCTCGCCAGGTTGTCCCGTTTACATAATGCCCAAAGATGGTCCGGTAATTATTAAAGATGGCTATTTTAGAATTGGCACCCGCGACAGTAATGTAGTGCAACACGCTATTATAGATGGAACGGTTTTAAGAAGCAAAAAAATACCTTACGGCTTTGTTATGGATAACAGCCATTTGGCCATTGGCGCCGTTAATTATGGCAACCTTTCTGCCGGCTGGGTTTCTCATTTCACAGTAAAAGGGTACCGTTCGTATAACACGGGTATTTTTCAAATAAAAATGGATGCCAATAAACGGCAGTTTGGTCAGTACGATAAGTTTATTCAAAAGAAAATCATTATTACCGACAACTTTATAAACTATTCTAAAACCGAAGGATTTTACATTGGTCATACCGATTCGGACGGCGGACAATCGGGCAACCCTTACGGCCCACCACCGCGCATGGACAGCGTGGAAATTTCGAACAACATAGTAATGAACTGTGGATGGGACGGTATTCAACTTGCTAATGCCCGTTACGGAGTAATTAAAAACAATTTTGTTTATAAAAGTGGTTTAAAAAACTGGGCATCGCAACGTGCCGGTATTTTAATGGGCGGCAATACTACGGGCATTGTGGATAGCAATATTGTAATCAACTCGCAAGGAACCGGTATTCAAACTTTTGGTTATGGCAAAATAAGTGTAACCGGTAATGTAGTAGATAGCGTTTTATCAAACGATGATATACATGACGGCACTTATCAAAGCTTTATCAGAACCGGTCCGGAAGTAAATACACCTCAATCTGTGTTTAACAATGGAAACCTGATGAGCCGCATTAGCCGTGATTATATTAGAGTGGCAAACAACACCAAAACCATGTTGCCCGGAACCAACAACGATAATTACTTTGTTCACCCAACCGAAACAATTCCTAAAAACCTTATTTCAGATAATGCCCGCGGAACAAGCATTGATAATAAAATGGTGAAAAGCTATCCTTTTAAAGTAGAAAAGGTATCATTTGTTGGATCAGGTGCTGCTATTACGGTGAGCCAGGGCACAACTACGCAAACGTTTACAAACGGCAAACAAATGGCTTTTTGGTTGATAAACAGGCTACGAAACCCCGAAGTACCAAACGTTTTACCAATTGCCAATGCGGGTGTAGATGAAACAACAACATTACCTGCAGATAGCATTACACTAAAAGGCACAGGAACTGATAGCGATGGAACCATTGCATCTTACCAATGGAAAATGTTAACGGCGCCAGCGGGTTATGTATATACCGCAGCAGCAGCCGCCACTCAAAAACTTACCAAACTTATAGAAGGCAGCTACCAGTTTGAATTAAGTGTAAAAGACAACAAAGGCGCTATTGGAAAAGATTCGGTACTGGTTACTGTTTACGGTGCACCTGCGCCTGTGAACAAGGCTCCCATTGTTGCCGCCGGAAACGACATTACCATTACTTTGCCCGCAGACAGCGTGCTGCTTTCAGCTACCGCAACAGATGAGGACGGAACCATTGACGCCTACAAATGGAGAAAGATTTCGGGTTCTGCAGCGGCTATGATTAAAGACAGCACCGCACCAAAAACACGCGTGCAATCTCTAACCGAAGGAACATATCAGTTTGTAATATTTGCATGGGATGATAAAAAGGCCGTTGCAACCGACACCATTTTGGTAACAGTAAAAGCCGCGG
>JBBSRB010000118.1:0-9142 GCA_038243445.1 Chitinophagales bacterium
AAGCTAAAAACCTTTAAAAAAGGGTAGGGAAGTAGCCGAAAATTTTATTGAGAGGCTTTTAAATATGAAATGGCTTTAGAGATGCCATGTTTAAGCAGCATTAAATCACTTCAATATTTTCCAACTGCCAGTTTTTAGAGCGTACCACTTCGGTAAGTAAAATGCGCATTTGGTCGGCTGCAATTTTTGGCAACTGACTTTTAGTCGCCGCCAATTCCACTTGTTTTTTTCCGTTGCTTTGAATTAAGGTAAGGTCGTTGTGACCAAGCAAATTAAAAATGTTATCATCGAAATTGTAGTACTTGTAATTTGGTTCTATGCTGATGATTTCGGGTTTGGGAAAAGAAAGAAGTTTTATTTTTTGAGCTGCTTCATCCATTTCCCAACTACATTTTTCAAAATCGTAGCCCACCAAAACCTTTGCTTCTATAATCACCAACGCTCGCTTTGTAGATGGAATAAAGCCGAAGATTTTTTTGGTTTCTTCGTAGTTGTAAAGCTCATTAAAATGCCCTTCGGCAAAAACAATTTTAAACACTTTTCGCATACTTTCTATTACGGTATGAGAGCTTTCTTTTACCACGCCCTTTTTACCCGAACTAATTAGTTTAAAAACTAAGAACATAATTAAGGCGCCTAAAAGAAGCGCACCAATCAGGAGTCCGGAAATATTGGAAGCTGACTGTGCACCCGGAGCTACGCATCCGCAAATGGAGAAAATATATACGGAAGCAATTAGAAAAATAAGGAAAGAAAACCGATTAATAATTTTCATTTGGCTGGTTGTAATAATAAGGAGAGATGCAATTTTCGTGCTTGCACAACATTTGTAAAAAGGGGCATTATGCAGAGGTGCTCAACCCTGAAAAAAAAATCGTGTCGCCTTCAATTTTCCGGTACCCTTTTGAAGGTGTTTTTACTAACAGGCAAAAAGATAAAAGTAAAAACCCTGCGCTGTTTAAAGTGCAGGGTTTTTATAGCAGATAACGGGGGTTACCAATTATCTTCGGGTAGTGTCTTTTCTATTGCCGTCAAAAATATCTTTTGTTTTTTCGCCTACTTTATTGGCTCCTTTTTCAATGGCGTTTCCTGCATCTTTTGCTCCTCTTTTAGTAGCATCCCATGCATTGTCAATGGCATTTCCGGTTCTATCCCAAAACCTACCTGTTTTATCTACTACTTCGCCATCGTTTAACGTAACTACGTTATTATCGCGTTCTACGTTGCCGTTTTTTCTAACCACTGTTCCATCGTCAAGTGTAACGTCGTCATCGTTTTCAACCCATACTCCATTTCTCCAAACATTCACTTTTCCATCTCTATAAGTTACATCACCTTCTGCAGCGGTGTACGATGTAGTGCTGGTTGTGGTTGTGGTAGTAGTCGTGGTGTCTGTGTCAATCCCAGTTGTGTCTGTGTTGCCATCGTTACAAGCTGTAATAGAAGCCGCAACAAAAGCCAGTGCAAATAACTTTTTCATATTTAAATTTTTTAATCTTACCCTTTTTAATGGGTTTTTGATGAGTTTCATTTACTGGTTATAAATTTCGTGCCAGTTACTTTTTTAGTTTTCATTAAGATTAATCCAAACCGGTGCATGATCGCTTGATTTTTCCCAGCCGCGTACATCGCTGTCAACGCCTGCGGCTGTTAGTTGAGGTACTACTTGGGGGCTTAATAGAAAATGATCGATGCGCAGTCCGGCGTTTCGTCCAAATGCATTTCTAAAATAATCCCAAAAAGTATACATTATTTCATCTGGGTAAAGCTTTCGCAAGGCGTCTGTCCATCCCTGCCCGGTGAGCTTTGTAAAGGCTGCCCGAACCTCGGGACGAAAGAGCGCATCATCTACCCAGCGTTCCGGTTTGTACGCATCTATTTCCGTAGGTATTACATTAAAATCGCCGGCTAATACTGTTGGTTGCCCTTCGGCTAAAAGGAGAGCTGCGTGCTTTGTGAGCCGGTTAAACCAATCCATTTTGTAGTCGAGTTTTGGGCCGGGAGCAGGATTTCCATTGGGAAGATAAAGGCAACCAACAATAATTCCATTAATTTCCGCTTCAATGTAGCGGCTTTGTTCGTCCTCATCATTATAGGGCAATCCACGAAGCCGCTCCTGCGGTGGTTTGCCCCGACTTAGAATAGCTACGCCATTCCAGCTTTTTTGCCCCTGCCAAATGGCGCTGTAACCAACGTTCTTTAAGGCTTCTTCCGGAAACTTTTCTGTTGGCGCTTTCAATTCCTGAAGACAAACAACATCAGGTGTGGTTTGCGCCAGCCAACGAAGAAGCACCGGCAGCCGGGCGCTAATTCCGTTTACGTTATAAGTAGCTATTTTCATTTCTTGCTGTTCGTAAGTAAAATGTTCAAACCTATTGTCAGCGGTAGGAAAAAGTGTCCTTTTCTCTACCCCTTTTCTGCGTCTTTTTCACCTAATTTTTACTCTAATCCATTCCGCCTTTACGGGTTGGCGAACGTTTTTCGGGCCAAGTACCCGGCGCTCCGGTGCGGTTGTTTGTGGGCAGTACTATGCGTTCGCGTGAAGTGGTTTGCGGATCTTCGCTGGCCATATACGCCAATATAGCTGTCAAAATTGCATTGTTGCGTACATCATCAAACACAATCTTATCATAAGTATCGCGGTTAGTATGCCAGGTGTAATTGCCATAGCTCCAACTGTTTGAGCTAAGCGAAAACGCCGGAGCGCCAGCCGCTACAAACGATGCATAATCCGAACCACCTCCGCCAGGCATACCGGGGAACGTGGTTTGAATGCCATTTCGAATGGAATCGGGCACTTTAGAAAGCCAGCGGCCCAAATAGTCGTACGAATGTAAAAAGCCTTGCCCCGCAAGGTTCACTACGCGGCCGGTTCCGTTATCCTGATTAAATACGGCTTGTATGTTTTTTACAATTTCGGGGTGATCTTCAACAAAAGCCCGCGACCCATTTAAGCCTTGCTCTTCGCTGCCCCAGTGGCCTACTAAAATAGTGCGTTTTGGTGCGGGATAGTATTTTTTCAACAACCGCATGGCTTCCATCATGGTAATGGTTCCGGTAGCATTGTCGGTAGCACCGGTGCCGCCGTCCCACGAGTCGAAGTGGGCCGAAAGAAGAACGTATTCATTTGGTTTTTCTGTGCCTTTTATTTCGGCAATAGTATTAAAAGTAGGCACTACTCCATTTTCTTTCGAATCGGCCCGAACGGCAATGCGGGGGTTTTGCCCGCTTTCCGTTAGGCGGTAAAGCATTCCGTAATCTTCCAGTGCAATATCAATTGTAGGTATTTTTTTGGTAGAAGCGCCAAATATCTTGTTTACACCAAAGCCGTTACTCCAGGTACTCATAACGATGCCGGCAGCGCCAGCTTTTTCCAACGCGGCCACCAACGTGCGTGCGTTATAACCCGTATTTGCCATGCGTTTACGCCAGGCCTCTGCTTGAGCTGAGCGTTCCCGCTTCATCTTTTCTACCGATTGTTTGGTGCCCCATTCTTCCCAGTTATAGTCGGGGCGGCCGGTAGGCTGCTCCATTGAAATAAGTACAAATTTTCCTTTTACCTGCGGCAGCCATTGCTGAAAAGCCATCGAATCAGGCACATCACCAATAATAATGGTTTCGGCGGTTATGGTTTTTCCGTTGGTGGAAGGGCTCCACGCTAATTGCGTTCCTTCAAGGGTTTTTATGCGTGGGTACACCATGTCTATATGACTAACACCGCGCTGCCAGCCACGCCATTCGCCCCATTTTTCGTTTCGCGCCGGAATTCCCCACTTGGCATATGTAGCAACGGCCCAGTCGTGCGCCTGTTTCATTTGCGGCGTGCCTACCAGGCGAGGTCCAATTACATCGGTTAGCTCGTGTGCCAGTTTTTCTAATTGCGAGTTAGAAGTTGCTTCCATTACCATGCTGTCTATAACAGCATTTTTTGTTTGCGCAAAAACGGTTTGTGTAAAAAGAATGGTGCATAATAAAAACAAAGTGCCCGTTCTTCTGTGCCGTGTGCGTTCAGTAAATAGTTTTTCCATGTGCCTAATTTAAGGCTTTGGAGCTAAATGGGAGAGATGTTTTTTGTAACCGGCCAAATTGCTACTATTTATCTTCTGTTGCGTCGCACACTTGTACTTGTGGTAAATCTATTCAGCAAAATGCACGGTGCTAAATAAGGTGCCTTATTTTCTGCTTCTTTCAGGTGGCAAATAAAACATTAACCGTTTCCTATTCTTTTTAATGCACAGGCTGCCATCGCTGCTTTTTAATACTTTTTGCATGGCATTATCGTTGCAGCTACACCAAATGTTGGAATATAGAAATCAACTAACCAGCGTTTCATCAATTATAATATGAAGGTTAAACGAGATAGGAAAACACAAAAAAGACAACTCCGATGTTGCCGATAGAAACAATACAAAAAAAGAATCAAACAGCATTTAATCTGTTGTTTATAAAAATGCCTGTACATCCGCTAAGAATAATAAAACATGCAAAAAGAATTATCTCAGGTTCCTGTTTCAGTACTTGACCTGGCAACTATTATAGAGGGCGACACGCCTGCAGACGCGTTTAAAAAAAGCAGCGAGCTGGCGCAAACCGCCGATCGGCTTGGCTATACGCGTTATTGGTTTGCCGAACACCACAATATGGAAAGTGTTGCTTCATCGGCCACGTCTGTTTTGATTGGTTATATAGCCGGGGTTACTAAAAATATCAGGGTCGGGTCGGGCGGAGTTATGTTGCCTAACCATGCACCACTTGTAATTGCCGAACAGTTTGGTACGTTAGAATCGTTGTATCCTAAACGAATTGACCTGGGTATTGGCCGCGCTCCCGGCACAGACGGACTTACTTCTATGGCCCTGCGCCGGCATTTAAAAGGCTCGGTTGACGATTTTCCAAACGATGTAATAGAAGTGCTTAATTACCTGGCGCCAAAACAGTCGGATGCCCGCGTGCGCGCCATTCCGGGTGAAGGAACCGAAGTGCCGGTGTGGCTGTTGGGCTCCAGTACATATAGTGCGCAACTGGCAGCTCATTTGGGTTTGCCGTTTGCTTTTGCATCTCATTTTGCACCTACTTATTTACTCGATGCGCTGGCGCTTTACCATCAGCGCTTTACTCCATCCAAGTATTTAACCAGCCCGTACACTTTAGCTTGCGTTAATGTAATTGCAGCCGATACGGACGAAGAAGCGCAACAAATGGCCACCTCTTTTTACGTGCTTTTTTTAGGCTTGATACGAAATAAGCGTAAACCATTGCAGCCGCCGGTGCAAAGCATGGAAGACATCTGGACAGAAGCCGAAAAAGCAGCGGTGCAACACATGATGCAGTTTTCGTTTATTGGCAGTGCCGCTTCAGTAAAAAAAGCTCTGGAAAACTTTTTGGCCCAAACAGGTGTAAACGAAATTATGATTGCCTCGCATATTTACGATCAGGGCGCAAAGTTAAAATCGTACGAAACCATATCATCATTTTTCAAAAAGGCGGAATACAGTTAATTGAGTTTCCATAGCAGCATTAAGCACCCCTTTTTGAAAGGTTTTTTCAATAAATGTTTTTGTTCTTTACTGCTGATCAATTATAAAAAAAGGTAAGTATTGGAACAAAAAAGGAGCTTATTAGGTTTGATTTATTTGACTGGCTGTTGAAAACACCAACCATAGCGTATGCCCTTTTTGTTCCCGCCTGAGACCCCTTTTTAAAGGTTTTTAACTTTGTTTTCTTTTGGGTTGCGAAGACGGGCCGTCTGGCAAACAGAAGAAGCAACAAATCAAGTTTCCGTTTTCTGTGTAACTTTCCCCAATGCGGGTTTTTATTTTTCTTATTCTTTTTCTTTTCACCGGTATAGTGCAGGCACAAACAAAAAAGCGCCTGAGAGATTATAATATAAAAATTGGTGTGTTACCCACCGGAAAATATAATTCCATCACCGATGTTGCAGGCGTGCAAGTGGGACATACAACTTTAATTAAAGCCGATTCTGTTCGCTCGGGCGTTACAGCTATACTTCCGCACAACGGTAATTTGTTTCAGCAAAAAGTACCGGCGGCGGTATTTGTTGGCAATGGTTTTGGCAAGATGGCGGGGGTTACGCAAATTCAGGAATTAGGCAATCTTGAAACGCCCATTATTTTAACCAATACTTTAAATGTTGCTACGGGCATAGGGGCTGTTATTGACTATACGCTGTTTCAAAACGGCAACGAAAATGTGCAATCGGTAAATGCGGTTATTGGCGAAACCAACGATGGTTTTTTAAATGATATTAGAGGCCGCCATGTTACAGAAGCGCATGTGCTGCAGGCTATTAATGAAGCTAAAA
The DNA here is from genome assembly GCA_038243445.1 of Chitinophagales bacterium. Lineage (GTDB taxonomy): Bacteria > Bacteroidota > Bacteroidia > Chitinophagales > Chitinophagaceae > Flavisolibacter. The sequence goes on from JBBSRB010000118.1 coordinate 6,323, forward strand.
CAGGTGCTGTTTCCGAAGGAAACGTTGGTGCCGGAACCGGAACGGTGTGCTTTGGTTTTAAAGGCGGCATTGGAACTGCATCCAGAGTTATTCCAACCTCTTTGGGCGGCTATACAGTAGGTGTATTGGTTCAAACCAATTTCGGCGGTGTGTTGCAAATAGATGGCGTGCCGGTGGGCGAAGAATTAAAAAAATTTTTCTTGCACGACGATTTGAACAATTCCGTTGATGGCAGTTGCATGATAGTAGTAGCAACTAATGCACCGCTGGATGCCCGCAATTTAGAGCGTTTGGCAAAAAGAGCTTTTATGGGACTGGCAAAAACCGGCAGTATTGCCAGCAATGGCAGCGGAGATTACGTAATTGCTTTTTCTACTGACACTTCCGTGCGTGTTTTGCACCAAACCAATGAAACCCTGCAAAAAGGGTTTGTATTACGTAACGAGGAAATGTCGCCTTTGTTCATGGCCGCCATAGAAGCTACCGAAGAAGCCATTATTAATTCGTTATTTATGGCGCAAACAATGAAAGGAAAAAACAACAGAACGGTGGAAGAGTTGCCGGTGGAAAAGGTAATTCAAATTTTGAAAAAATACAACCGCCTGCCATGATTGTTTTTGTAAATGGACGTTTTGTTGAAGAAGCGCTTGCATCGTTACAGATTGGCGATTTGGCGCTGCAACGTGGTTATGCCGCCTTTGATTATTTACGTACAAAAAATGGTGTGCCGCTTTTCTTAGATCATTATGTAAACCGCTTTTTTCATTCGGCCGAACGAATGTTTTTGCAGCCCGTGCAAACCAAAGAGAAGGTAAAGCGAATTATTTCCGAATTAATACAACTAAATCAAATTAGCGAATCGGGCATACGCATGATTTTTACCGGTGGCTATGCACCGGATAGTTACACACCGGTTGAGCCTAACTTAATTATTACACAACAAAAGCTGCAACTCCCATCTGAAGAAGCATTTCAATCAGGTGTAAAAGTCATTAGCCACCAATACCAACGCGATTTGCCGGAAGTAAAATCCATCAATTACCTGATGGGCATTTACCTGCAAAAACAAATAAAATCGCAACAGGCACAGGATGTTTTGTATTATAAAAACGGCGATGTTTCAGAGTTTCCGCGGGCCAATGTATTTTTAATTACCAGGGATAATAAAATAGTAACACCATCAGAAAACATACTGCAGGGCATTACAAGGGCGAAGCTTTTAGAAATGTGTGCCGGCACTTTTGTGGTTGAGAAAAGACCCGTTACTTTAGATGAAATAAAAGCAGCGCCCGAAGTATTCATGACCAGCACCACTAAAAGAATTTTGCCGGTAACGCAAATTGATGAAGCGGTGATTGGCAATGGAAAAGCCGGCCCTATGGCAACGCTTTTAAATAACGAATTTATTAAAATGGAAAATAAACTTGTTCGGTAAAAATGTTTTTCGCCGGCTATTGATGACGTGAAAAGGAGAGTTTGATTAGGCATCAGAGTATCAATAAAACAGTCTCCGCCGCTTTTAGCCATTTCTTGCACCCCTTTTTTAAACCTTTTTTGCCCGCTCGTATTGCGGCGGCCACTGCACATCTGTGCCTAAATTCTGTGCTGCATGCAATACAAAATAAGGTTCGCGTAAAAATTGCCGCGCTAGGAATACCAAATCGGACTGGCCACTTCTAATTATGTTTTCGGCTTCCGCAGGGGTGGTAATTAAGCCAACAGCGCCGGTCATTATTCCGGCTTCTCTTTTTATCTTTTCTGCAAAGGGCGTTTGGTACAAAGGCCCAACAGGTATTTTTTGCAGAGGCGAGTTTCCGCCACTCGAACAATCAATCAAATCAACACCTTTATCTTTTAAAAGCTTTGATAAAGCAACTGAATCTTCAATCGTCCAGCCTCCATCAACCCAGTCGGTGGCGGAGATACGTACAAAAAGGGGTAATTCTTTGCTCCATACGTTTCGAACAGCCTCTGTAATTTGAAGCAAAAGGCGTGTTCTGTTTTCAAAGCTTCCACCCCATTCATCGGTGCGGTGGTTACTTAGAGGCGACAAAAATTGATGCAAAAGATATCCATGTGCTGCATGCAGTTCTACAATTTCAAAACCCGCGCTTTTTGCCCTGATTGTTGCTTGCACAAAATCGTCAATGGTTCGATTTATTTCTGCTTTGCTTAACCCGTGCGGAAGGGGCTCGCCTTCTTTATAAGCTAAAGCAGATGGAGCTTCGGTGGTCCACGCACCTTCGCTCTCCATCAATGCAGCGTTGCCTTCCCACGGGCGGTGGTGGCTTGCTTTTCGTCCGGCGTGGGCCAACTGAATGCCCGGGATTGCGCCCTGATCTTTTATAAACCGGGTAATACGTGCCAAAAAGGGTATGTGCTCATTGGTATAAATGCCAAGGTCATGCGGTGTAATGCGGCCGGCCGGTGTTACAGCCGCTGCTTCGGTAAACACTATTGCAGCGCCGCCAACAGCACGGCTGCCCAGGTGTACCAGGTGCCAATCGTTTGCAAAACCATCGGTACTACTGTACTGGCACATGGGCGAAACCACCAGGCGGTTTTTTAATTGAAGCGAACGAATGGTTAATGGGTGAAAAAGGTGCGTCATAATAGGTTTCTTCTTTACAAACTTCCGACCACTATGTATCAGTCTAAAATTTTTTTCACCAACAGCTTTGGTTAACTTTCCGGTATGCGCCACTTATTCTATTTTATTGTAAGCTTGTTTTTGGTTCAACCGGCAGGGGCACAAACAAAAACAGATACCCTTTTTAAGGAGATTTTTCGGCCTGTTGAAGCGGCGGTTTTTAATGAAGT
>JBBSRB010000119.1:0-9093 GCA_038243445.1 Chitinophagales bacterium
AAAAAAAGTTCGCGAGCTGGAAATTAGGAGTAAAAAGCTTGCTTCCGACCTTTTCACTGGCGAGTACCACAGCGCTTTTAAAGGCCGTGGCATGTCGTTTCGGGAAGTGCGTGAATATTACCCCGGCGATGATATCCGGTTTATAGACTGGAACGTTTCGGCACGCTTTGGTACCCCTTTTAGCAAGGTTTTTGAAGAAGAGCGCGAACTGACCGTAATGCTGTTGGTAGATGTTAGTGCCAGCTCTTTATTTGGAACCGTAAATGCTTCTAAAAAAGATATAGCCACCGAAATAGCAGCTGCACTTTCTTTTTCTGCCGTTAACAACGGCGATAAAGTAGGCCTCATTTTGTACAGCGATAAAATTGAAAAATATGTTCCGCCAAAGAAAGGAAAAGAGCAGGCTTTATTTCTTCTGCGACAATTACTTTCGGTGGAAAGCACAAAGAAAAAAACTGCTTTAACAACAGCCGTGAAATTATTTAACAATACCACGCGTCAAAAAAGTATAGCCTTTATTTTAAGCGATTTTATTGATGTTAATTATAAAGATGCATTGCGTGTAGCAGCCAATAAGCACGATGTGATAGGAATTAAACTATACGATAAAATGAGTAAAGACCTGCCCTTTGCCGGAATGCTGCGCATAGAAGACGCTGAAACCGGAGAGCAGAAATGGGTAGACACAGGCAATAAATTAGTGCGTTACGAGTATGAAAAAGAATTTTTTAAAATAACCGATTACGCAAAAGACACATTTAAAAAAGCAGGCGCCGATCTTTTACACATTCGTACCGACGAAGATTTTGTAAAAGTGCTGCAGCATTTTTTTATTAGCCGAAATAAATAATGAAATATTTTTTTCTCGCCATATCGTTTATTCTGCTGCAGCAGGTCCTGGCACAAAAAGCTAAATTCACCGCATCGGTAAACAAAACGAAAATATTAATTGGCGAACCGTTCGAAATGTCTTTAAAAGCCTTTGTTTCAGGCACGGTGGCACAATGGCCGGTTATAGATTCGTTGCCCCACTTCGAAGTCCTGTCCCGAACAAAAATCGATTCGCAGCTAAATAACAGCACGCTAATTTTAAACCAAACCATTACGCTAACCAGTTGGGATTCGGGGCGGTTTGCAGTGCCTTCATTTTCGGTTGCCGGATCCGGAAAAACAACCCCCATCTTTATTGCGGTGGGGTACACACCTTTCGATACCACGCAGGAGTACAACGATGTAAAGGATATTTTAGACGCTGCTAAAAGCCCGCGCCGGCAATGGCATTGGTACCTAATTGGTGCTTTGCTCCTAGTTGGGTTGTTTATACTTTTGTTTCCGGGTCGAAAAGAAAAAAAACAAGTTGGGTTTGTGCCCGATGCAAACAGTTATAAAACTGCACTGGCAAAATTGCAGGCTTTACAAAATAACCCACCTTTCGATGCTAAAGTTTTATTTACCGAAGCAATTGAAATATTCAGAACTTATTTAAGCAAGCGAAAAGGGATTGAGTCTTTCTCAAAAACAACCGGAGATTTGGCTTTGCAGTTACAGCAGCTTCCGCTTGCGCCGAAAACCTATGCATCATTAACACAAACATTAAGCCTTAGCGATTTAGTAAAGTTTGCCAAGTGGCAGCCTGCGCCGCAGGAGGTGCAAACATCAATCGAAACAATAAAGCAAAGCATAATAGCTATTGAGAATTTAAAATAATGCTGTACGAGTGGTTTCAAAATATAGAGTTTAAATACAATTGGCTGCTGCCTTTTTTGTTTTTATTGCCGGTAATAGCCTGGTTGCGGTTCAAGCTTTCCCGTACATTAAAATCAACCTTTACAGTAAGCACGGCAACGGTGTTCAAAGTAAAAACAAGCAAAAACTTTTTGATTCATTTTCCGTTTTGGCTACAACTGCTGTCAATAGGTTGTATTATTTTGGCTTTAGCCCGCCCTCAAATTAAAGATGTGCAAAGTCGTAAAAAAGGGGAGGGTATAGATATTATTCTTTCAATAGATGTAAGCGGCAGCATGCTTTCGAACGACTTTTACCCAAACCGTTTAGAAGTAGCAAAAGAAATGGCGGCTGAATTTGTGCTGGCAAGGCCGGTAGATCAAATTGGGCTTGTTATTTTTTCGGGAGAGAGCTTTACACAATACCCACTTTCAACCGACCATGCCGGACTGCTGGAACAAATTGCCGGCCTCCGCAGCGGGCTTTTGGAAGATGGCACCCTGATCGGCGAAGGGTTGGCTCTTTCGGTACAGCGGCTTGCTGGCAGCCAGGGGCGCAGCAAAGTAGTGGTGCTGCTAACCGACGGTAAAGAAGAGGCGCCCGACACGCGGTTGATTGACCCCGCGGCGGCTTTGGAAATAGCAAAAGCCGAGCGGGTGAAAGTATACACTATTGGAATGGGCGGCGAGCGTGCGGTAGCAGTGAGCGAAGTTGGTGCAGCCTCGCTCGATAGAGCCACCCCTTTTATTGACGAAACCCTTTTAAAACGCATTGCAGCACAAACGGGCGGCGCTTATTTCAGAGCTAAAGACAAAGAAAGCCTGCAGGAAATTTACGAGCAGATAGACCGTCTGGAAAAATCGAAAATAGACATCATACAAAAAACCCGGTACGACGAACAGTTTACGTACTTTATAGCGGCCGCTCTATTGCTGCTGGCTATCTCCTTAATTTTAAGGTACACATTTTTACGTACATTTCCGTAATGGCAGGAGGTATTGTTTATAAATCTACGGGTAGCTGGTACTCGGTAAAAGACGAAAACGGCAAGTTTTGGAACGCCCGGATAAAAGGCATATTTAAGTTAGATGCCATTACTTCTACCAATCCTGTTGCGGTGGGCGACACGGTGGATTTTGCAACCGAAAACGAAGCAGAAAACTCCGTGATGATTACTAAAATTCACGACCGGCGTAATTACATAAACCGTCAATCTCCTAAAATAAAGAGTCAGCAACACATTGTTGCTTCTAATCTAAATCAGATATTAATTATCGCCACTTTAAAAAACCCTCGCACCTCGCAAGGCTTTATTGACCGGTTTTTAGTGGCTTCAGAAATGTATCATATACCCGCCCTCATAGTGTTTAATAAAGCAGATATATACGGGCAAAAAGAAAAGGAAAAGTTTGTCCAATTAAAAGTCATGTACGAAGCCGTAGGCTATAAAGTGTTTTTAATAAGCATTGCCAAAGGCGATGGTGTGCCGGGTTTAAAAGCCGAACTAAAAGATAAAACAACCTTGGTGAGCGGGCATAGCGGTGTTGGTAAATCATCGTTTATTAATGCCGTGTTTCCCGAAAAAAATTTACGAACGAAGGATGTAAGCGGCTGGAGCGGTAAAGGCCAACATACCACCACATTTGCCGAAATGTACGACCTGCCTTTTGGCGGCCAGTTAATTGATACGCCCGGCATGAAAGAGTTTGGAATGGTGAACGTAGAAAAAGCAGAATTATCGGGCTACTTTCCTGAAATGCGGCAGCGAATGCAAGACTGTCAGTTTAATAATTGTTTACATGTAAACGAGCCTGGCTGCGCAATAAAAGAAGCAGTACGCAATGGCGAAATTTCGGAAGACCGCTACGTTAGTTATTACCATATTTTAGAAAGTATTGGGGAAGAAAAAACATGGTAGCAGGATTTAAATGTTTAGGTGTTTAAGGGTTTAAGGTTTAATCGTTTATGGCTTGAGGATTTAGGGGTTTAAATGTTTAGGGGTTTAAGTGTTTAAGTGTTTAAGGGTTTAAGGGTTTAAGGTTGATGATTTTTTGTTTGTCATTGCGAGGTACGAAGCAATCTTCGGCTACAATAGAAAACCTTTAAAAAAGGGTGTGTTTTATCACAAGAGGTAGAAGCTAATAGGCAAAACAAGAATAATAAAAAGATACTTACCCTTTTTGAAGACTTTTTTTGTATATGCTGAATAGGCTTACCAGCCGCAAAAGTGTACCCCGAATCAGGTAGAGGGTAAACTGTGCTAGTAAATAATGAAAGGAGTGCTGCTGCAGTTATAAAACTATTCAGTAAAAAGTTAAAAGCTTTGTCTCATTTCCATGCCCACTAATTTCCCCTGAAGCACATTGGCTAGTTCCACAACTGCATTGTTTTCCTGCTTGCGGGCTTCGGCCATTTTTGTAGGTAAAAGCGAAATGCCGTTGTAAATGCTGTAGCAAAGAGTAAGTAAGTGTTTGCCAAAAGAAAAGTTCCAGTTAATGGCATCAAAATCATCTTCTTTGCGGGTAAAGTTCACTTGCAAATCGGTACTTAAAATGTCAGCAATCTGGTAAAAGCGTTGCAGGTTGCCATCGTCATCAAGTACGGCTTCGGTGCAGCCTAAAGCGGTTCGTAGGGTAAGACTCATAAATGTTTGTTTAACTAAGGGTAAGACAATCGGCGGGCGGGTTTTGTTGCATCAACAAATTGTTATGTTTTAAATTTGGGCGGTTTTTTATTACCCGATGAGCCATCAAGAATTTTTTCGGCACCCACATTTTTACCGTTGGTGCCACAGCCGTATTTTGGCTTAAATAAACTGCACGATGAAAGGAGCAGCGTTACAGCAAAAGTTGCACTAAGTAGACGAGCTGTTTTCATAAAGGGATTAATTTCTTTTTTAAAGTAAACTAATTTATTTCATAATTACAAATGAGCTTCATTTACTTCCTCAAACCAACCGGCATATTTTACGTAATTTTTGGCAATCCGGGCAATTTCACTTTCTGTTTTCTGTTCAATACTTTTTACTTTTTTTGCCGGAACACCGGCATAAACAGCGTCTCCTTCGCAAATGGTGCCTTCTAAAACCACCGCGCCGGCAGCAATAATAGTATTGCTATGCACTACGGCTCTGTCCATTACTATGGCGCCCATGCCAATCAAAACATCGTTGTGCAAAGTGCAGCCATGTACAATAGCATTGTGCCCAATAGATACGTTGTTGCCAATAATGGTTTTGGTTTTTAAGTAGGTGCAATGAATAACGGCGCCATCCTGCACATTTACTCCATTGCCCAGGCGTATGCTGTTTACATCGCCACGAAGAACTGTGTTAAACCAAATGCTGCAGGCGTCGCCTATTGTTACATCGCCAACAATAGTGCAGTTTGGCGCAATAAAACAATCTTTCCCCCACGTAGGTTTTTTTCCTTCTACTGAAAGTATTAGTCCCATTTTTAAGTTTTTTAAAGCTACAGATTTACGATTTTTTTGTTACCGGCATTAGAATATCTATTTGGCTCCTGTTGCCACGCTCGCTTATACGGCTGGAACTATATTGAGCATTCTTCCTCCACAGTTTGTGTCTACTGAAAAAGCACGGCTGCTGTTACATCTGTGCCTTCCAACTAAATCCTTAAATCTGTGATTACTTTTGCAGCTAATGAATTTGCGCCAGTTATTTTTATCGCATATAGCACAAACATCGCCAGAGCCGCTGGCTTTGGAAATTGTAAAAGCCGAAGGGTGCGAGTTGTGGAGTGCGGATGGAAAAAAATATATTGATTTAATTGGTGGTATTTCGGTGGCCAATGTGGGTCATCGGCATCCAAAAGTAATAGAAGCAATAAATAAACAAACCACTGCTTATTTGCATGTAATGGTTTGGGGCGAGTTTGTGCAAAGCCCGCAGGTACAATACGCTAAATTGTTAACAGAACATTTGCCAGCCAAATTAAATTCGGTGTACTTTACCAACAGCGGCGCCGAAGCCGTTGAGGGCGCCATGAAGCTTGCAAAAAGAATTACCGGCCGAACCGAAATAGTTGCGTTTCAAAATTCTTATCATGGCTCTACACAAGGTGCATTAAGTATTATTGGCGATGAATATTGGCGGCAGGCTTACCGACCGCTTTTGCCCGGCGTGCAGCATTTGCGTTATAATTCTTTTGAAGATTTAAACAACATAACCGAAAAAACGGCTTGCGTAATTGCCGAAACAATTCAGGCCGAAGCAGGCGTTATTGCGCCCAAAAATAACTGGCTAAAAAGGGTGCGCGAAAGGTGCAACCAAACAGGAGCGTTATTTATTTTAGACGAAATACAAACGGGTTTTGGACGCACAGGAAAGCTGTGGGCCTTTGAGCATTTTGATGTGGTGCCCGATGTATTATTGCTTGGAAAAGCCTTAGGCGGCGGCCTGCCGTTGGGCGCTTTTATTGCGGATAAGAAAGCGATGGATGCTTTTACCCACGCCCCGGTGCTTGGGCATATTACCACTTTTGGCGGTCACCCTCTTTGCTGCGCCGCCGGCATGGCTGCTTTGCATGCACTTGTAGACGAAAAAATGTTTTGGGCGGTTGCCGAAAAAGAGGCGCTTTTTCGTTCGTTGTTAAAGCATCCAAAAATAAAATCGGTACATTCTTTTGGCCTTTGGCTCTCTGTTGAATTTGATTCGTTTGAAACCTGTAAAAGCATCATTGATCAATGTATTGAAAATGGGTTGGTTACCGATTGGTTTTTATTTGCTTCTAACTCATTGCGTATTTCGCCACCGCTTACTATCAGCCATCAGCAAATTGAAGAGGCCTACCGCATTATTTCCGCTTGTTTATAATTTTTTTAAAGGTTTTCAGGTGTTTGCAAAAACGCTAAAAATCTAACCCAAGGGCAAGGTAAAGCTGGGGCTTGCCACGGAAAATGCCATCCATTTGCCAGGCCGCATCAAACCTTACAAAATAGCCAAGCAGCGTACTGCGGGCACCAAAGCCATAGCCGCCTGCAAGCGGACCAACTCCGCCGGCTTTTAGTTTTACAGATACCGGGTTGTTTATTGGGTCGGGGCTGCCGTAAGATGCAGTAGGGCGTTTAATACTTGTAGGCGAACCCGTCCACGCCGTTCCTAAATCAATAAACTGCACCAATTGAAAGTTGCGTAAAAGCGCATTGTTGATAGGGCGGTTTAGCAAGGTGCTGAAAACGGGCATGCGTATTTCGGAATTAATTACCACGGCATTGTTGCCGTTGGCTATGTTTTGCTTAAAGCCCCTTAGGTTTACCGCCAACGATTGGTAAGCATAGTTAATGCTGCGGTCGGGCTGATTGCTTGGGTCGAAATAGCGGTAAGTGCCATCTTCTTTTTGGTTTTCCCGCAGCTTCAGCCATCCATCTACACCACCTAAATAGTAAACTACTTTCTGGGCGCCCCACGAAAAATCGCCGGCACCACGAACAGCCCAGATTACATTTCGGTAAATAGGTAAATAATGGCGCGCATCAAAGCCGGCATTAAACAAAAATTTGTCTTTTGATTTTACAAGCTTGCTTACCTGTCCAAACATATCAGTGTACACTTTCCAGCGCAGCCCGTTCCAAATATTAGTGGTTCGGTTAAGTGCATTGTCGTGCACATACTCCAGCGAGAGTTGCGCATACGTTTTCTTTCTTTCCGGTGTAACAAGGGCGCTGTTTAAATCGCCAATTGTAATAAAATTGCTGGCTCTTTTGTAGGCAGTAAAAACATCTTTATCAAACCTTGGGCCCACGCGAACGCGTAAACTTTTTACACGATCAATTGCAAAGTTTATACGTGCCAGGTAATAATTAGAAACTCTTTTAACCAACTGATCATCTTCCTGAAAAGGGGTGTTTACAGTATCTACATAGTCTTGCGAATTGCTGCGGTAATACGTAAAGCCGAGGTCTATACGTTTGCGCAGATTAGTGGCTTCAAATAAAATATCGTTATCTCTTAAATTGGGGGCTAACCGAAAGCCACCCGAAATTTTATAATCTTCAAAAAGATCTACGGTGCCCACTCTTACCAATCCACTAATGTCGTTTCCGTTTGACGGTTCTATGGGTCCGGAGCCATTGGCGTAAGGTTGAAAACGACTTATGGCCAAAGCTGTATTGTTTAAACCGGCCACTACATAATCGTTAAAAAATTTTGGCGGCTGATAAGCAAATATTTTTGCATTTTGCAAAATAGGTTCGGCGCCAATCTCTGTAGCTTCAAACACTTGTCCGAGTATGGAGCTGTCGCTTTTTTCAAGGTCAAATTCAGTTTGAAATGCAGGTGCTTTTTGCAATGTATCGCCAGGGTTTTCTTCGGCCGCTTTTCGGCCGGCAGCCACTTTACTTTGCGTCATTTTCTTCCTCATGTACTCGGTAGGGCGTGCAGTTACATTACGGCGGCGCAATGTGTTTTCATCTACGCGTAAGCGGTATAAAAATTTGAAATCGCCTTGCCTTGTTACTTCACTTACCAACGTGTTATCGCCGGCAGTACGCGTTTCTAATAATCCGCTCTGGTAATTAGTGAGGGGAAAAGTGTACGCCGAATCGTTTGAAGTGGCAAAGTAACCTACGGAGTCAATGTCTGTTTTGTTCCACTCTTTAAGCACGGAGTCCACCTCGCTGATGGGCGGGTTGCGCAAAATTTCATCACCAATAAATACAAGCGTATCAAGCCCTGCTTTTTCGGTGGTAAAAAAGCCGGCGTAGCGGTTGTTTAGGCCGTTTTCATCGCTTACAAATGTAAAGTGCGAGGTGTTGTAGGGCGATGGAAAGCGGGCATTGCCAAAGGTTACGTTGCTTAACTGTGATATTTGTTTAAACTCGCTTTTGTTCCAGTTATCTACTAAAAAAATATTGTAGTGGGCCGATGGCATGGAAGTATCGGAACTCACAGCCCCTGCCGATGGGCGGTTGCTTGAAAAAAGAATGCCGGTTTTATTTGGGAAAGCTACAAACGAAGCATCCAGATCGTCGTACACATCGTTGGTTACCTGCTCGGTGGTGCCTTTATCAATATTATAAACAAAAATATCTGTTTGTCCGCTTTTTACGGCGCTAAAAAGCAGCGTGTTTGCGTTTAGCATATACTTCATATCCTGCACCTGATCAAACTGCGTAAGCACTTGTTTTACGGACTTAAAACGATTGACCACATCATACACAAATAGTTTTATTTTTCCATCTTCATTGTATAAAACGGCCAGCCTTGTGCCTTTGCCATCCCAGGCAAGTATAGGATAGTTTGGATTAATTTCATCTTCGTGCGAGCGCACGCCATATTGCAGCAACACTTTTCGGTTAACAAAATTTTCGTTTAACACCACGCTGTATTTTCCCTGCTTAAATTCTACT
>JBBSRB010000120.1:0-8993 GCA_038243445.1 Chitinophagales bacterium
AAAAGATACAAGCTTATTTGCCGCTGTTTTAAAACAATCAAAAAAGGGGTATAAATGAATTCATTAATTTGATGAAAAACATGGGGAGCATACCCTTTTTTATACCTTTTACATTAATTGAAAACAATATCAACACGCGTTTTACCAATGCCGGTGCGGCGTTTGAGCAGGAAGTCTGTTATTTCATTTTTGTTGGTAAGAATTACAGTATCTCCTGCATGAATTATGGTTAGCGATTCTAAATCGTTGGCTAATTGATTAAGCGCCGCTTCGGTCCATTTGCCCTGGGCGGCGCTTAAGCTCACTTTGTTATACGGTGCATTTGTCTTTAATTCAAATTTTAATTTTGTTGCGTTGCTGATGAAAAAGTAGCTTTTTAGCACGCTATCTTCTTTAATTTTCCATTCTATAATAGCTTCCGAAGCGCTGTGGTTGATCATGTTAATACGTTGCCACGGATCGCAGGCAGTTAATAATGCAGTGCTTAAAAGCAAGAATAAAAGGTACGGTGCATTCTTCATTAACTGTGTTGCGGGTTAGAGGTAGGGTCTTCTTCCTGTGCATGATGGCGATCGCCACCAAGGCTGTAATAATTATTTTCTTCGTCTTCTTCGCCAATAGCCTCGGCTTCGTCATCCAAATCAGTGCCGGGTATATCAAGATCGGTATTCAGGTCGTCACCATCTACATTTTGCGGCACGCCAATTTCGCCGTTTGTTGTATTTAGAGCCACAAGGTCGTCATTGGTTACATCGGCTTCAGTTCCCGATTTTATATTTAAATCATCAGTGCCTAAACCGGGTTGCGGAGTCATGGCGTTTCTTGCTTGTTCTTCGGTAGGAAACCGTTCGTTAACGCCGGTTTTGTTGTTGGAGTTAGTCAGGTTTTCCATATCAGCATCTACTCGATGACTGTCTGTTCGTTGATCCATAATATCTTCTTTAGCCGGGTAGTGCGGGTAACCCGGAAAATCCTGATCTGTTTTTGCGTCGTTCGAGTTAGCTACATCCTGCTTGCTATCCATCGGTTTAGTGGTACTTGTTTCCGGTATTTTAGAAGCCTGTTTTTCGTTTTCGTTTGTTTGTTGCATGTTCTTTATTTTTTAATCTGTATTAAAATGTTGTGCCGTATTTGCCTTTTATTGTAACTAACTGAACAGTAGTATGGTATGGCTTGATTTTTTTAAGCTTTGGACAAGATAAAAAACACCTCACCATTTTTTTCCACAATCTAAAAACAAAAAAGATGAAAGCAGCAGTATTTCACAAAATTGGAGATATAAGCGTGGACAACGTAGAAGACCCGAAGATTGAAGCGCCCGATGACATTGTTTTAAAGGTAACTTCTACAGCTATTTGCGGATCGGATCTACACATTTATGACGGCTTTGTTCCACAGTTAAGGGACCAAACATTAGGTCATGAATTTATGGGAGTTGTGGAGGAAGCAGGACCAGAGGTAACTCGCGTAAAAAAAGGAGACAGGGTAGTAGTACCGTTTACTATTGCCTGCGGACATTGTTTTTTCTGTTCGCAAGGGTTTCATCCAAGTTGCGAAAATACCAATCCTAAAATGTATGGCCCCGAAGGCGATTTACTTAAAGGAAAGGGCGGCGGTATGTTTGGTTATTCCGACTTATATGGCGGTTACGAAGGCGGGCAATCAGAATACGTTCGGGTTCCAAAAGCCAACGTTGGACCAAAAGTAATTCCTGATGGATTAAGCGATGATCAGGTTTTGTTTTTAACAGATATTTTTCCAACCGGTTGGAGCGCAGTTAAATGGGGCAAAGTAAAAGGAGGCGATACGGTGGTTATTTTTGGAAGCGGGCCGGTTGGGCTGATGGCGCAAAAAGCCGCCTGGTTAAACGGCGCAAAAAGGGTAATAGCGGTGGATCCGTTAGAGTACCGGTTGCAAAAAGCAAGAGACGTAAATGGAGTAGATACGCTGAATGCAGATGATGATGACCTGATGGAAAAAATACGGGAAATGACAGATGGACGCGGCGCCGATGTAGCTATTGATGCAGTAGGCATGGAAGCCAACCGAACGTTTTTAGAAAAAGCAAAAGCTTTGGTAAATGCCGAAAAAGGTACACCTAAGGTAATAGAAATGTGTACTGAAGCCGTTCGGCGAAACGGAATAGTTTCGGTTGTTGGCGTGTATGCAAGTCCGTATGATAATTTTCCAATTCACCGCATTTTTGATAAAGGTTTGATTATGCAGTTTGGACAGGCACAAACGCACATGTATATCGATCAGTGTTTTGAACTGGTGCGCAGTGGAAAGGTAGTTTTGGATGATATTATTACGCACAAACTTCCGCTTAGCAAAGCATCGGAAGCATACGACATGTTCAAACATAAAACAGACGATTGCGTAAAAGTGATATTGAAACCAGGAATGGATCGTTAGAAAAAATTTTTATTTGTTCATTTTAAAAAGAAAATTATGAAAGAGATAAATAATTTGGAGCAATTGTTTCATCACGAAATACAAGTGTTGTGGAGCGCGGAAAAATTGCTAATTGAAGCTATGCCTGAAATGATTGAGCGGGCAACGCATCCGGCTTTAAAGAAAAGCCTGGCCTTTCACCTGGCCGAAACCGATCAGCATAAGGTAGCACTGGAAATGATTTGTAAAGAATTGAATATTGACCCGGGAGGAGATTTCAATCCGGGCATGCAAGGCATTTTAAAAGAAGGTGAGAAAGTAATGGGTAAAGAAGCGACTGACGAAGCAATGGATGCCGCACTAATTGCCGGTGCGCAAAAAGTAGAACATTATGAAATATCTGGCTACGGAACAGCCGCACATTACGCCGAAATGTTAGGTTATGATGCTATTGCTTCAAGGCTACGCTTAACTTTGGAAGAAGAACAGCAAGCCGATACAAAGCTGAACTTTTTAGCTAAAGAAGTGATTAACAAAAAAGTTCAAATGGCTTCTAAAAACAATAGGTAAAAACCGGTATATAAAAGAACGCTTCCCGTAAGAGGCGTTCTTTTTTTTAAGATGCATTGTACTGAATTCGTTAATGATTTTGCTTTTTGAGGATTGGTTTGTGACATAAAAGTCATTAAAAAGGGGGTCAGGTTTTTCTATATATGTATGCACTTCAAAACACAATTCATAATCTCGTAACTTTACTTTATCAATTGCTTGCACATGAGTGTATGGAAAAACTTAGCTGAATATAAGATCGTCCGGAAGATTGTTTATTCTATTGTTGGGATGGTTTCATATCCCGGATTAATGATTATTAATAAACTTAAAATCAGAGGTACCGAACACATTGAAAACCTGCCGCACCGTAATGTGCTGTTTGTTTCAAATCATCAAACTTACTTTGCCGATGTTATTACGTTTTTACATATTTTTTGTGCTGTTAAATGGCGGAAAAAAAACCGGCTTGGTGTTCCGTATTATTTATTAAATCCATTTACCTCGGTGTATTATGTAGCTGCCGAAGAAACAATGAAAAGCAGTTGGATAAGCCGTTTATTTACAGTTGCCGGCGCTATTACTGTAAAGCGCACCTGGAAAAAAGACGGTAACGAAAAATTAAAAGGTTTGGATACATCGGACACCCGAAAAATTCAACGGGCGCTGAGCAAAGCCTGGGTAATAACTTTTCCGCAAGGCACCACTACTCCTTTTGCCCCGGGGCGCAAAGGCACGGCTTATATTGTAAAACTTACAAAGCCTGTTGTTATTCCTGTTGTTATCCAGGGCTTTTGGCGAGCTTTTGACAAGAAAGGATTAAAGATGAAAAAGCGGGGCGTGCAATTATCTGTAACGTTTAAAGCCCCACTTGCAATAGATTACGAAGCACCGGCCGAAGAAATTTTAGCGCAAATAATGGATGCTATTGAACAAAGCAAAGAGTTCCGGATGAAAGGTGCGCACCACTGGAAAGGCCAGCTAGAGAAAGAAACGGCGTAGGGTGTATTATTTTTATTGTAGCGGTCTGGATACCCCTTTTTTGAAGGTTTTGGTTTCGTTTAATAGCCTGCATTATTGAAAAAGTATAAAAGGTTTGGAACATGTATCTATATTATGTTTTATATCAAAGAAAGCTAGCTTAGCTAACCGATCAATTTCTAAACGCAAAAAGAAAGTCGCGTGTTTACGCAGAATGAAATATAGGTCAGATCAGAAAAGCTATTCAAAGCATTATTGCCCACTGTCCCGGGCCTGTGTTTCAACAGTATCTTTTACAGGGGCAACCGCAGCCTTTCGTTTTCCTTTTATTCTTCCAAATAAAAATTCGCTGAGCGAGTTGAATTCCTTACGGTAAGAAAGCTTGGCGCCCGCGCTTTGTCCTCGGCGGCCATTTTGTACCTGGTTTATTACCAGATCGTTGTTTTGAGTGTAAAACAAAGTAACCCTGAACGAGCCAGATTTATTGATAAGAAAAGAAGCACTAACGTCCGGCAGAATCCGCAAATTTTGCTCAAGATCTGATTCCAGCGGCACATCAAACGTACCACCAAAATTTAGTTGTATCCGTTCGTTTAAAAAAGATTTACCAAAGCTTAGATTAAAGTTACCCTGGTTAATATTAAATCCCTGTTCAATCAGGTTTCGGTTGTATAAAGACCCCGTGAAGTTGAAAGTGAGTTCGTTGTTTTGCAATACTTTCGAAAGCAACTGGTTTAACCGCTTATTAATCTCTCCAAAAAACAATCCCGATATAGTGCTATATGCAAATTCGTTCAATGGATTGTAGCCTGATACGCTGCTTTCGTATGGTGCAAACGAGTTGGTTACAATTAAATAAGTTACCTGCTTGTTTATCTCGTTTGTATTTTTTTCTATTTGTTGAATGCCAAAGGCAAGTGATGGATCGTTGCGGGCGGCGCTGTTTTCGGGGAACTGTAACTTAAACGAAAAGTTGGGATGAAATAATTCGCCGCTAAATTGAGCTACCACATATACATCGCCGCGATAAGTAGTAAAATTAGACAATTGAAGGCTTGATGCCAGCGGTGCGAAGCTTACATTTTCGGCAGTATATATCGCATCGAAATTTACCTGTGCAGTATATGGGTCGCCAGTCCACTCGATATAGTTGTTACTGCCTTTTTGCAAAACAAACGGCTTTTTAAAAAACGATTGAAACGTATAAACATAATAACCATCCTGCAAATCAAAACGGCCCCGGATGGATAGCGGCTCCGATGTTCCGGCTCTTAATTTCAGGTTTCCTACGCCGCGCCCTTTAATTACGTCTCCGGTGGCTTCGTCTAAAATCACTTCTACATTCACCAAAGGGTTTGCAGTTAAGCTAATATCGTAAGTTAAATTAGATGCTGTGCCGCGTAGTTCTTCCTCGGTCATTTCTCTACCATATTTACGTTCTACCATAAAGCTGGCTTGGCCACTTTCGCGGGTGCGCGATGGTGGTAATGTAATATAGGAGCTATCGGTGGTTGACGGAGTTGCTTCTACATTCATGCGCATATCGTACTGGGGGCCGGTAAGTTCAAAAATACCATTACCTTTTGCGGTGCCGTAAAACTGTTGGTTATCGTTGTAGGTGGTGTTTATTAGTTGCATCGGCCGATTATCTACCTTAGCCGAAATAAAAAACTCCATGTTTTGAAAGCCTTTGTGCAAAATGCTTCCCTGTACTGTTGCTGTGGCACCCTCTTTATCGCGCAGCTTTAGTTTGCCCAGGTTGATTTCGTTTTCGGTTAATACAATATCTGCATCGTCAACCTTATAAAATACCTGCGAAAAGTTCACCTTTAAGCCTGCGTCGGTAAGTCGTGCCTTACCAACATAATCAAAGCCTTTGCTGTTTTCTAAAATATCTATTTTCCCCGTGAGGAATCCCTGTAAATCGGAAAACAAGTTACCTATAAACCGTTCTAAAATCTTCACCGGGTATTTTTGCGGTATTACACTAATGCGGTCCTGGTGCTGGTTTGCAGAATCTTTCAGGTCGAGGTCGAAATCAAAATTTAAAAGATGTTCCTGGTCCACATTGTTACCTGCGCCTTTTAAGCGTCCGGTGCTGTTGTTGTAGGTAACGCCCGCTAACACCTGCCCGATAGAATCGTCATCAACCCTAAGTGCATCGGTTTTTACTTTGGCGCTTACGTTAAACCGGTTTTGCGGATCTTCTATAACTACATCGCCGGAAAGCAAACCTTCAATTCGTATATTTTTTATCAAGAAAGGAGTGAGATCGCCAATGTTCAGGTTCTGCAAAGCAATGTGCAGGTCATTCCAGTTACCAATGTCTGATGGCTGTGTACTAATGCGGATTTGCTGTGTTGTTTCACGTAGCACCAGGCTTCCCTGGAAAATAGCATTTTTTCGAAAATCCAATTCGCCGCCTTGTTCTATGCTCCAGATCTTTCCATTTAATACAAACGACGAAGGGTTGAACAACACCGAAGCACCATCGGCAAAGGTTTTAATTTGGGCGGATAACGCAGCCTGGTTTATAGCCTGGTTGGCGGTAGTGTTGATAGTTATGTCGGAAACATCGTTTCGGGCCAGTAAGGTAAACGTAGTTTGTGGAAAAAGGAGGCTGTCGCTGATAACAGCATTGTTTACCTGGCCTTTTAATGAAAGACTATCGAGGTTACCAACGGCGTTCAAAGCCACATCGGCAAAGCTGTACTGGTCAAAACTAAAAGCCGGCACATCGGCATTTAATACGAGTGAATTGGCAGAAATATTAAGCAGCCCCGTTACATGACTGTTGTTGAAGCCAGAAAGACGGTTGTCAATCAGGCGCACATAATCTTCCACTACACCGGTGGTAATATCAAACGTAAAGTTTTGAGTGGGAAAGCTGCGCCGCGGTGGTTTTATGTAAGATGGATAATATCGGCTTAGAAAAAGGGTAAATGCATCGGGCAGAGATTGTAAATCGAATTGACCGGTAACAGTTGCATCAAACTGTGTGGACCTGGCCCGAACAGACCGAACACCGTTCAGGTAATCCGATGAAACCACGAGCGAATCTATAGTGATGGTTTCATCTCCCTGCTTAAAACTGATATTGTTCAGTTGCGCATTTCCTAAAAAATCCGAAATGTTTTTGCCCTTAAAATTAAAGGCAAGTCGTCCACTGAGGCGCACATCTTCTTTTAAAAGCTGCAAAGCCTTTAAGTTGGCGGTAACAATATCTGCAGTTACGTTAAACTGCGGTTCAGCGCCGCCAAAGTTAATAAGGCCGGTTAGGTGCAGGTCGGCATTTGGATCTTTAATATCAAAATCGCCAATGAATGTTTTGTTTTTTATTCGTCCTTTTGCCGCAATATTTTGATACGTATAATTACCATATTCCAGCTTTTTTACTTTGGCGTCAATAGTTGCGTCCAGCGTGTTTAGCGAAAAGCCACGACCCCGAACATCACCCGAAAAAGCTACATCACCCAATTTATTGTTGTTTAAAAATTGGCCTAATTTAAAATTGGAGGTAGATAAACTGCCCGAATAAACAGGCGCCCCGTTTTTGGGCAGTTTCATGTTCAGATCGGTTTTTAAAGTACCCAATGCGGTTTGGATGGTTCCATACGTAACAAAATCGTTCAAAAAACCAGTATAGCTTCCTGAAAACTTAATGGCGCCCAGTTTTTTTAAATTTGGAGTAGTTACTTTACGCAAGGCAGGCACAAACTGAACCGCATCGGCATAGCTGGTACGAAGCTCCTGCGCCTCCACATTTACATAAGTTGTGGCAATGTTTGGCAATCCAATTACGGTAAAGTTTCCGGCCAAGAAAGTGCCTTTTCCAGCCTTGATACGCACGTTTTCGGCAGTCAGATCGTCAACTGTTCCTTTTACCTTTCCCGTTATTTCAAGGGTTTTATTCAGGTTTTTAATGGCAGGTGCAAAAAAAGCAAGGTCGTCGCTGTCAATTGTGGTGTTATCAAAATCAGCCGTCATAGTTACGGCATGAATAAAATCGTTCATGTCGCCAATCCGGTCAAACTTCATAGCAAAATAGTTGCGCAAAATGCTCTTGTTTGTTTTCAAATAAAGCCTGTTAAACTCCATTAATTGTGGGTGAATAGTAAGGTTTGACTGGAGCGATTGAACCACAAAACCACTCCGTTCTTCTGCTGAAAAGGAAACGTTCGCCCGAAGCGTGTCTTTTATCAACCGCAGATTTTGAACCGTTCCAGACAGGTTATTAAAATCCAGATGTTTACCATCAAAAGAAGACAGCGGAGCGTCAGTTCCGGCATCGGTTTTGTAACGGCCGCCCTCTATACTTAGTTTATTAATTGCTATCGTCCAGTCCTGCGGATTCCATTGCAAAAGCGTATCGGTAACAACAATAGTGTTGCCTGTGGCAGACGCTACTTTTACGGTTGATGGCGGTCGGTTTCCGGTATAGTTTGCCCCGTAAAAAAAAGGCTGGCTAAGGCTTATACTATTTATATCAATTATCTTGTTGGTTAAACTTAAATTATTGGCAGACATCTGCAGGCTGCCTACTCTAACATGTTTATCGTTGCCCACCCAGCCGTCTTTTTGTACAAACGACACGTTTTTAAGCAAGACTGTTTTCAGGTCAAATTCAATTCCTGCTTTTTTTTTAGTACCTGTATTTGGCGATGCGAAATAATCCTGTAAAAAAGCATAATTCCAAACAGAGTCCGTTCGGTTCATATTAATAACCGCATCCTGCAAGCCTATATATTCGAGCGAAGCTTTATCTTTAAAAAAGAACCAATCGGTAATGCGCACCTGCACGATGCCGGCGTATAAAAGCGTGTCTTTTTTACGATCTTCCACCAGCACACCTTCCAGGTTTAATTTATTAAAAAAGCCAACAGCTACGTGTTTAATATCAATGCGGCTTTGAAGATCTTTTGAAAGGCGCGTGGTTACCCTTTGAGCAAGCCAGTTTTGTCCCCAGTTGGTTTGTACAAACGCAAGCGTGAGGCAAATAAGTGCAAGCAGTGTTAGCAGAACACCTAATAATATTTTAGCTACGTTGCGCAGAAGAAAACTATTTTATC
>JBBSRB010000121.1:0-8812 GCA_038243445.1 Chitinophagales bacterium
AATGAAGAAAGCAATTATTGTTTTGGCGAAGGCGGCGCCGGAACCTACAGCGATGGAAAATTATATACCCGCAGCACCAAGCGCGGCGATGTGCAACGCATTTTAAACATCCTGGTTCAATTTGGTGCCGACGACAAAATTTTATACGAAGCGCATCCGCACATTGGAACAAACAAATTACCGCACATAATTACCACCATCCGCGAAAAAATAATTGAATATGGCGGAGAAGTTTTGTTCCAGAAAAAGCTGGTTGATTTTTATATTAATAACGGAAAATTAATATGGGTTGAAACAGCAGATGGCGACAAGATAGAAGCCAATGATTTTATATTAGCTACAGGGCATTCGGCACGGGATATTTTTATTTTGTTACACCAAAAAAATCTTCTGATAGAATTAAAACCATTTGCCTTAGGAGTGCGCATTGAGCATCCGCAAACATTAATTGATTCAGCGCAATACCATTGCAGTGTTAGAAGCGAGTACCTGCCGCCGGCTGCTTACAGTTTGGTACAACAGGTTGACGGAAAAGGCGTGTTTTCGTTTTGCATGTGCCCCGGCGGCATTATTGCACCAGCCGCCACTGCACAGGGTGAAATAGTGGTAAACGGATGGTCGCCCTCTAAACGAAATAACCCTTTTGCCAATAGTGGTATTGTTGTAAATGTGGAAGAAAGAGACGTGCAACAATTTAAAAAGGAAGGTCCGCTGGCTGCAATGAAATTTCAGCAAATGGTAGAGCAAAAAGCTTTCGAAAAGGGGGGTGGAAAACTTGTGGCGCCGGCGCAGCGCATGGCCGATTTTTCAAAAGGAATCGCTTCCTCTACCCTGCCCCCCTGCAGCTACCTGCCGGGCCTACATTCCGTAAACCTGAAAGAAGTGTTGCCACCATTTGTGATAACAGCGTTGCAAACCGGGTTTAAAGAATTTGGCAAAAAGATGCCGGGATATTTTACCAACGAAGCTGTAGTAGTAGCAACAGAATCGCGAACATCATCGCCGGTGCGCATACCGCGTGATAAGGAAACTTTAGCGCATCCGCAAGTGGCAAATCTATATCCTTGCGCCGAAGGAGCAGGCTATGCGGGCGGTATAGTAAGTGCAGCTATGGATGGCGAACGGGTAGCAAATGCAATTAAACGGTTAGAGATGAAAATTGAAGATTAAGTATTAAGAAAAGAGAATAATTATCGTGCAAACAACCACCAACTCAATACACCAAACCCAAAATTTAAACCCCTAACCTCCTCATGTGGGAACCATATAAAAACGGATTTAAATCTTACCTGCAATTAGAAAAATCGCTGGCTAAACATTCTGTGGATGCGTACGTGCACGACATTGAAAAGTTAACAAACTATCTACTCCATTCAAACATCGAAAAAACCCCCGAAGAAATAGAATTGGCCCATTTGCAAGGGTTTGTAAAATGGGTGGCTGCACTGGGCATGACGCAAGCTTCGCAGGCACGCATAATATCGGGCATAAAAGCATTTTATAAATATTGCAGTTTAGAAAACATCAGCACAACCGACCCTACAACGCTGCTGGAAGCGCCAAAACTAACCCGCACATTGCCCGACATATTATCGTTTGCTGAAATTGAAAACATTATTGCACAAATAGATTTAAGCACACCCGAAGGCAGCCGCAACAAAGCCATAATTGAAACAGCGTATAGTTGCGGGCTGCGCGTGAGTGAACTTGTAAACCTGCAACTGTCGCAACTGTACTTCGATGTGGGTTTTGTACGCGTTGTGGGCAAAGGCAATAAAGAACGGCTGGTGCCTATTGGCAGTGCAGCTATAAAATACATCAATCTTTATTTAAAAACCATAAGGGTGCACATGCCGGTAAAGCCAGGCGAAGAAGACATCCTTTTTTTAAACCGAAGGGGCAAACGCTTAAGCCGCGTCATGATTTTTTTAATTATTAAAGACCTGGTGAAAAAAGCCGGGATCAATAAAAACATTTCACCGCATACGTTTCGACATTCGTTTGCCACTCATTTAGTGGAAGGCGGTGCCGACCTGCGCGCAGTGCAGGAAATGCTGGGCCACGAAAGCATTACCACTACCGAGATATACACGCACCTGGACCGAGAATTTTTACGCAGCACCTTGCACCAATTTCACCCCGCCTTTAAGTAATATTTTGTACTTAGCTGCAATGCTACTATCATCGTCTGTTGTGTCACACCCTTGTACGCCTGTGCCCCTGTTCAACCTATGCAAAAAGACTTTAAAAAGGGTCAACTCAAAAAATTCCAAAAACGGGTTACAAACAATTCGAAAAAATTTAAACACCTGCTTTTTATTGTTTGTTGCCCAATACAATGTCTTCCGGTTTTGTTGCCTGCGACAGTAACGCTGCCTTTTTCATTAGCTCAATGCATTCTTTTCTATAGCCTTCCTCATCTTTTCCCGTCGCGTTGCTTGCCAATTTAATTATACTGTTGTACGTAGCTCTTCCTTTAAATTCAGAATCGCGAAGCAGTAAGCCAAAACCCGCTACAGCCGCAGCAAAGCGAAAGTTATTGGAGGTTGCAACAATTGTTGCCGGAGTGTTTTTTACAATATAGGAGAGCACTAAACTTTTATCACTGTCGGGTGCTTTGTACCGAGCTTTTACCGTCATCAATTCGTTGGTAAACCCATCAAAAAGGGGCCGTGCAGGTGTTGTATATTTTAAAGAATCCACATCTTTTGAAAAAGAACTTTTTACACCCACCGGTATAATTTCATACAGTGCTGTAACTGTATGGCCGCTGCCTAATTCGCCCGCATCTTTTTTATCGTCGTTAAAATCCTGGGCTTTCAGTAAGCGGTTTTCGTACCCAATAAGCCGGTAACCCGCTACTGCCGCCGCATTAAATTCTACCTGCAGCTTTACATCTTTAGCAATGGTAAACAGCGTGCCGCCAAACTCGTTCACCAGCACCTTTTTCGCTTCCGATAGCCCGTCTATATAGGCATGGTTTCCGTTGCCTTTATCCGCCAGCTTTTGCATTTTATTATCTTTATAATTGCCCACGCCAAAACCTAAAACGGTTAAGAACACGCCGCCCTCCCGCTCTTTTTCTACCATACGCTCCAGTGCATCGTCACTGCTAAGTCCAACATTAAAGTCGCCGTCGGTACAAAGAATAATGCGGTTGTTACCCCTTTTTAGAAGGTTTTCCCGCGCTATTTTATAAGCCAGCTTTATGCCATCGCCGCCGGCGGTAGCTCCACCCGACTCCAGGTTATCAATAGCTGATTTAATTTTTATTTTCTGATTTCCGCCTGTTGGCGGCAGCACTAAACCAGCCGCGCCAGCATACACCACAATAGATATTTTATCTTGCGCCCGCAACTGATCTACCAATAGTTTTAAAGATGATTTTACCAGTGGAAGCTTATTCTGGCTGTTCATAGATCCCGATACATCAACCAAAAAAACAAGGTTTGAAGGCGGCAGATCTTCTAACGATATCTTTTTTCCCTGTAAACCAATGGACACTAATTGGTGAGCCTCGTTCCAGGGACAATGGGACAGTTCTGTAGTAATAGAAAACGGATCTTTTCCTACCGGTTGCGGATAATCGTATGTGAAATAATTAATCATTTCTTCTATACGAACTGCGCCCGCGGGAGGCAGGCTGCCATCGGTTATAAACCGCCGCACATTGCTATACGAAGCAGCATCAACATCTATTGAAAAAGTAGACAGCGGTTCGCGGGCGGCACTATGAAAAGCATTTTCAGAAATAGCGTCGTAGTCTTCGGTATTATAATCCAGTTGGCCAGCTTGCCCGTTGATACCAAACGGAGCTATACCTCCAAACCGATCGTTTAAAGTGGGCGCTGAATGCACTTTATCTTTTGCCCTTCGCGAGAGTTCTATACCTGCTGACACTATTTCCTGCATAGGAGGGTTGGATGAGAGTAAAGTAATGTTTATAATCATTCTTTCACCCACTTTTTCTGTTACTTGTTTGTAACCAGCCGCTGCAAAAAGCAGCACCGATTTAGTGTGTTTTACTTTAATAGAATAGCGTCCGGCTGCATCGCTTATGGTAGATTGTTCCGTTCCTTTTTCTGTAACAGACGCACCCATAACGGGATTACCCGATGAATTGACAATTGTTCCTGTAATGGTAATTGTCCCCGTTATTTTAAACGCATATAAAAAGGCTACAAAAGGCAGCAGCAATAAAAAAAACTTTCTCATACAAACCATTTTATCTTCAGATGCAGCTATTTGCTTAATTACACATCTATTTTAAAAAACATTTTCAATTAATTTTAATTCTTGTCTTTTTTAAAAACCATATCATCAAACGATAGCGATGCCGAACTGGTGCAGCGTTATAAAAACGGGGGACATTTAACCACACTTGGCGAATTATACCAACGATATATGGAACTTGTTTATGGTGTATGTCTTAGATATTTAAAAAATCCGGAAGATGCTAAGGACAGTGTGCTTGCCATTTTTGAAGAACTAATAAAAAAGCTGCAAAAACACGATGTTGTAAATTTTAAAAGCTGGCTCTACCAGGTTGCAAAAAATCATTGCCTGATGCGGCTGCGCAGCACAAAAAACATAGAACGGGCTACAGTTGATTTAGAAAGTGTGCAATTAGAAGAAAACGTGCATCTATACGGTGTACTGGAAGAGGAAGAAAAGTTAAACCAGTTGGATTATTGCCTGAGCCGGCTTTCAGCGGAACAAAAAGACGTAGTGGAACTCTTTTATAAAAAAGGAAAATGTTATAATCAAATTGCAGAACAAACCGGTTTGGACTGGAAAGCCGTACGAAGCGCCATTCAAAACGGGCGGCGAAATTTGAAAAAATGTATAGAAAAAGAAAGTATTAAATCAACTCTAAAATGAACCCGCAGCCGAATCAATACAATGCAGACGATTTTTTGCGTTACCACCGGGGCACCATGCCCGCTGCGGAAAGGCATGCATTGGAAAAAGCGGCACTGGAAGATATTTTTTTAGCCGATGCCTTAGAGGGGTTTCTTTATTCAAACGACAGTGTAATAGAAACAACAGAGATCAAAAACCGGCTATCTGCACGCCTGGCGAAAACAAAGCAGACCTCTTTTTTGGTGGAAAGAATAAGTCGGAACTGGATACAAGTTGCAGCGCTTTTTATACTATTAGCGGGCGCGGGCTGGGGCGTTCTTCGGCTGTTTCCGGTGGGCACAAACGATGAAGTAGCCTACAAAAAACCTTTACAAAAGGGTATGCCACAACAAACACAAATTAACGCAACTGAAATAGATTTAGCCGCCACCGAAACAGCACCATCCAAAGCGGACGAAGAAGTAACCAGCATTAAAAAACCTTCAAAAAAGGGTATCAGAACTAAAAAAGGACAAGAGATTTACGAAGCAGCGCCAACCTCTGAAGAGTACGTTATGGCACTGAAGAAACGAGAAGGCGCTTCCCTTTTGCTTGAGGATAGCACCAGCAGTACAGCAGCTTTAACCTTTAGCGGCAAAGTTGTAGATGCAGCCGGCAGCCCGCTCCCTTTAGCCACAGTAAAAGCGCAAAACATTACTACTGCAACCGACTTAAGCGGCAATTTTAAAATCAGGTCGGCTGATTCGCTCCTGAACGCAACGGTGAGTGCCAGCGGCTTTGAAGCAAATCGCCAACGCCTGAATACACCTGCGCAAAACACCATAGTATTAAAAGAATCAGCCGGCGCTTTAAATGAAGTGACCGCCTTAGCTGCCGAAAAGCAAAGGAGGAAAAAAGCCCCTAAAGAGGTTGTACCAATAAAAGAATCCAGCGTTGATGGAGGGTTACAAGCCTTTAATTTATACGTATTGAAAAATAAAAAGCTCAGTGCAGCAAACGCATCGAAGTACGGGGGTGGTAGCGTAGTATTGTTGTTTGATGTGATCGGTGGAGGCAAGCCAGTAAACATTAAGGTAAGTCAGTCTCTTTGCCCTGAGTGCGATAGGGAAGCAATCAGGCTATTACAACAAGGACCAAAATGGAGCTCGGGACGGGGCAGCGTTGTAGTGGTGTTTTAAAAAGGGTTTTGGGTATATTTTAGATTGTTTTGAAAGCCTACATTTCATTTTAACTCCAGACTACTCGCCTCCATCGGCAGAAAATTTTTTGGCGCTGATAAGTTTCTATTGCCGCTTTTATTATTAAAATATTCATTTATTTTCGGAACATAAACTAAATATGCTATGCAGATTAATTTGAATGGCTGGAACTCAAAGAGCGCGAAGAAATGAGGAAGATAAAATTTAGGCAGTAAAATAAAAAAGCCCCCGTCAAAGTCGAGGGCAACTTAATGTTTTCACAACGGAATAATCCTTATTGTGATTTGCTTCAAAGCAAATGTAATTAATAAAACCATTAACAAGCTATGAGTAAAAAAATTTTAGGCCTCGATTTAGGCACGACATCAATCGGTTGGGCTTTTGTAACAGAAGCTGAAAATGAAAATGAGCAATCTTCCATTGAAAAAATTGGAGTAAGAATAATTCAATATGATACCTTTTCAAAAGTCGACAAATCAGGAAAAGTATCTGAATCAAAAAATCCTGAACAAGATTTCGCCTCCGGTAAAGGATTATCTCCCAATGCTGACCGCACTTTAAAACGTGGCGCAAGACGAAACTTGCAACGTTATAAACAAAGAAGAGAAAATTTATTGAATGCGCTGAAGGTAAATGGCATCGTTCATGATGAGAGCATTTTTGCAGAAAACGACAAGGACTCCACCCACAGCACTTATGCACTTCGCTCTAAAGCAGCGAATGAAAAAATAAGTAAAGAGCATTTTGCCCGGGTACTTTTGATGATAAACAAAAAACGCGGTTACAAAAGCAGTCGAAAAGCAAGTAAGGAGGATGAAGGCCTGGCAATTGACGGTATGGCAATAGCTAAACGCTTGTATGAAGAAAACCTTACTCCAGGGCAATTGTGCTATCATTTTCTTAAGGAAGGGAAAAAATCTCTTCCTGATTTTTACCGTTCTGATTTGCAGGATGAATTCGATAAAGTTTGGAATTTTCAAATGCAATATCACCCTGAGATTTTAACCGAAGCGTTTAAAAAGGAGATTAAAGGTAAAGGGCAAAGGGCAACATCAGCTATTTTCTGGACTACTTATAACTTTAATACAGCTGGTAAAGGCAGCCGAGATGAAACAAAACTTCGTAAATATGAGTGGCGCAGTAAAGCAACTAATGCTCCACTTTTGAAAGAAGAAGTGGCTTATGTAATAGCTGAAATCAATAGCAACCTTTATAGTTCTAGCGGATACTTAGGTGCTATCAGCGACCGCAGTAAAGAGCTTTATTTTAACAAAGAGACAGTGGGTGAATACTTGTATAAACAGCTACAACACAACCCGCATACCCGCATGAAAAACCAGGTTTTTTACCGGCAGGATTATTTCGATGAATTTGAAGTTATTTGGGAAACACAGGCGAGATTTCATAAAGAGCTTACTCCAGCCTTAAAAGAAGAAATCCGCGATATTATAATTTTTTATCAGCGAAAGTTAAAGTCCCAAAAAGGATTGGTGAGTTTTTGTGAGTTTGAAAGCAAAGAAAAGGTAATTGAAAAAGATGGTAAGCCAATCACAAAAACAATTGGCTATAAAGTAGCTCCAAAGTCTTCACCATTGTTTCAGGAATTCAAAATATGGCAAAACCTGAACAGCTTATTGGCACAAAATAAAACAACAAAAGAAATAGTTTCTCTTATAGAAGAAGAAAAACAGATGCTCTTTGAAGAACTTAATGTAAAAGGCAATTTATTAAAAGATGATGTTTTAAAAATAATAGGCTATCAGACTAATGACTGGGAATTAAATTTCAAAACCATTGAAGGAAATAGAACGAGTGAGGCATTCTATGCTTCTTATTTTAAGATGATGGAACTGGAAGGACATGATGAAATAGATTGGAAGAAATTATCAGGCTCTGAGATCAAATTACGAATAGCCACTTTCTTTGAAACACAGAATATTAAAACTTTTATTCTTGAGTTTAATGCAGAACTGGAAGGTAAAGCTCTTGAACAACAGCCATTGTACCAGCTTTGGCATTTGCTGTACAGTTATGAAGGCGATAACTCTCATTCGGGTAATGATGACTTATACAAGAATCTTTTATCGAAGTTTGGGTTTAAAAGGGAGTTTGCTCAGATACTTGCCAACATCAACCTGCAACAGGACTATGGAAGTTTGAGTGCAAAAGCAATAAGGAAGATATTACTCTACCTTAAAGCGGGACATCCATTTTCAAAAAAAGATAAAGATGAAAAAATTGCAAGCGCAACTGCTTTAGCAGGATACAATCATTCTTCCTCCCTTACTAAAGAGGAAAACGAAAAGAGGCATCTAAAAGGCAAATTAGAACTGTTGCCTAAAAATAGCTTGCGTAATCCGGTGGTTGAAAAAATACTTAACCAAATGGTTAATGTGGTGAATGCCATTATTGCAGATCCTTCATTGGGAAAACCCGATGAAATACGGATTGAACTTGCCAGAGAATTAAAAAGGAGTGCAAAAGAACGAGAAGAAATGACGGATCAAATATGTAAGTCAACAACGGAACATAATAGAATCAGAGGAATATTAGTAGAGGAGGATGGGATAAAAAACCCGACACGTAATGATATTATCCGTTATAAACTTTACCAGGAACTGAAGACTAACGGCTACAAAACCCTATATTCTAATACTTACATTCCGCGTGAAAAGTTGTTTTCGAAAGAATTTGATATTGAGCATATCATTCCCAAAGCTTTATTATTTGATGATAGCTTTTCAATTAAA
>JBBSRB010000122.1:0-8773 GCA_038243445.1 Chitinophagales bacterium
ATTCGCGTATTTTAGTGATGGATAGCGTTTTGTCAGACCTTCAGTTTGCTGCAGAAAATGTAAGAGAGAATGATGGCGCAGCGGGTTTAACAGTTAATAGGTCAGTGGTACTAGCATTTATGTCGAGGATAATGTTATTTGAGGGAACTTATTTAAAGTACCATAACATTAATCTGGCAAAATCAAAAGCCTATTTGGAAGCAGCTAAGTGGGCTGCCAATGAAGTAATTATGTCTAACAAATTTGCTATAGCCGACAATTATCGTAGCTTATTTAACTCTGTTGACCTAACAGGGAAAAAAGGAATAATTCTTTACCGCCGGTACGAAGCAGGTCTGGTTACTCACAGTTTGCATAGCTATGTAAACCAGGAGCCGCAAACAGGCGCCTCCAAGGATGCTGTAGAAAAGTTCTTGGCAAACGATGGTTTACCAATAACTGTTTCTCCTTTATATCAGGGCGATAAGACCATAAGTGATGTAATGGCAAACAGAGATCCGCGCCTAACAGAAACATTTGCACCAGTATTACGTTTAAACGGTGTTGTAGGCAACTACTCAACATCGGGTTATGTAGTACATAAATTTTACAACGAAGCTTTAAAAACCCTACCTGATGGAAATAGTAATACAAATACCACAGATGCGCCAGTTATTCGCTATGGAGAAGTGTTGCTAAACTATGCAGAAGCTACAGCAGAATTGGGAACATTAACACAGGAAGATCTCGACAAATCGATTAATAAACTGAGAGACAGACCAGGAATTATGATACCTCACCTGCAGGTAATCGGAGATCAGCCTGCAGTGAACGGAGTTGTCTATGATGATCCCGAAAGAGATCCCTCTGTTTCATCTTTGATTTGGGAAATTAGAAGAGAGCGCAGAACAGAATTAATGTTTGAAGGATTCCGTTTAGATGATTTGAAAAGATGGAAAAAACTCGAATACACCGATACACAGGCCAACCCTGATATAAACAGAGGTGCTTGGATTAATAAAGCCGATTACCCAACGCTTGGAGCCGGCGTAACAATAGAAAACGGCGCTTCAGCAGGATATATCATTCCGGCTCCTAGTGCCGCAAGTCAGCGACTGTTTACCGATCCCAAGGTTTACTTAGATCCGATTCCGCTTAATCAGATAGAACTTTATAAGACAGCCGGTGTTGAATTAAAGCAAAACCCGGGTTGGTAATAAAATCTTAAGCAAAACCTTTGCAAAAGGGGTAGCCAAAAAGCTGCCCCTTTTTCTACACCCCTCCAAAAAACATATAACAAAGGGTTATTGCAGTAATAATCCCCACCAAATCGGCTAGCAGCATAGCGCCAACTGCATAACGCGTATCGCTGATTGAAACCGCACCAAAATAAACGGCAATCACGTAAAATGTAGTGTCCGAGGAACCTTGAAGAATTGAGGACAGCCGCCCAGCAAATGAATCGGGTCCAAACGTGCGCATGGTATCAATCATCATTCCGCGGGCTCCACCACCGCTTAAAGGGCGAATTAACGCCGTAGGCAAACCATCCACAAAACGGGTGTCGGCTCCCAAAGCGGCGAATCCCGCTTTCATAGCATTAATAACTACATCAAAAGATCCGCTGGTGCGCAATAAGCTAATAGCCACCAGCATTCCTACCAAATACGGAATAATCCGTACAGCCGTTTCAAAGCCACCTTTTGCACCTTCTATAAACGCATCAAAAACATCAATTTTCTTATACAAGGCACCTAAAATAATCAGGAGGAAAATTAGTAATATAAGGCCATTGCTTAAAACACTTGAAAAACCCTGTACGGCATCCGCACTTAAAGAACTTAAGTACACCACAAGCAACACAATCAACGCCGAAAAACCGCCGACCCAGGCCAGCACAACAGGTTGAAAAACGTTGATCTTTTGCTTGAACGATACAATAAACATAGCGGCCATAGTAGCCACAAAAGTGGTAATCATGCAGGGCACAAAAATATCGGTGGGGTTAGCTGATTTTAACGAAGCCCGAACAGCAATAATACTTACCGGTATTAAACTAAAACCCGCCGCATGCAGACATAAAAACATAATCTGCGGATTGGAAGCCCGAACCTTAGAGGGATTTAACTCCTGCAAACTTTCCATTGCTTTTATACCAAACGGGGTAGCAGCATTATCTAAACCCAAAAGATTGGCCGAAAAATTCATCATCATGTGGCCCATACTCGGGTGCCCTTTTGGAATGTGCGGAAACAGCTTTGAGAAAAATGGCCCAATAATTTTTGATAAAACTCTTATGCCTCCTGCTCTTTCTGCAATGCTCATAAACCCCATAAAAAGGGCCATAATACCAATTAAACCAATGCTGATATTAACTGCGCTTTTGCAGGTTTCAATAATCCCATCAGCCTTTTTTACAAGTTTTGACTGAATGGACCGATACGAATATACTTTAGCAGCGGGGTAAAGGCTTTGCAGCAGCCGCACCGAATCGGACGATACATCGCCAATAATAACTTGTGCCGGATTGGCCGAATCGGCCGCACGATAACCATAGCCGCTTATAACTTTTGCAAACCCATCGCCCGAAACAGGGCTTGAGCTTTCCGGCGAGCCAACCATTACGTACGAAACAGAATCGTATGCTTCGTCGGCTTTTCCAATAACCATACGACTAAAAATAGTAGCATCGCCACCAACAAGTTTGAAAACGGCTACTGTAATTGCCACCAATATAAATGCCGACCAAATTCTACTTAAAGCCATTCTATGTCAAGTTTTTTTATGTGCGATTTTAAATTTCAGCTATTTCTTTTCCAATAAGTTTCTTACAAATGAGGAATAAAGACGATCAGGCTTTGAAGTTAATAGTTTTCGTATAAAACAAAGCCAGGTGTTGCGAATGCTTATCTTTGCGCCCCGGAAAATGAAGTTGATAGTTGACGATTAATCGTCCGGAAATAAAATTTTAAACGCGCACTTCTAAAATCTAAAATCGAATATGTCTTTGCAAGCAGGAATCGTAGGATTGCCCAATGTTGGAAAATCGACCCTTTTTAACGCAGTAAGCAACAGCGCAAAAGCGCAGGCAAGTAATTACCGTTTTTGCACAATCGATCCCAACGTGGGTTTAGTAGATGTGCCCGATGAACGCCTGACGAAACTGGCAGAACTGGTTCAGCCAAACCGCGTGGTGCCTACACAAATTGAAATTGTAGATATTGCGGGCCTTGTTCGCGGCGCCAGCAAAGGCGAAGGTTTGGGCAATAAATTCTTAGGAAATATTCGCGAAGTAGATGCCATTATTCATGTAATCCGCTGTTTTGAAGATGAAAATATTTTACGCGATGAAGGTGCCATAAACCCCCTTAGCGATAAAGAAATTATTGACACTGAATTACAGTTGAAAGATTTAGAAAGTGTTGAAAAAAAAGCAAGCCGGGCAGAAAAATTAGCCAAGACAGACCCAAAAGCAAAGGCTGAATGGGAAGTGTTGCAACGCTGCAAAGCGCATTTGGAAATGGGCAAAAGCATCCGCTCGCTACCTATTAGTAAAGAAGAATTTCCGGCTATTGCGGACTTATTTTTGCTTACTTCAAAACCGGTTTTGTATGTGGCTAATGTAGACGAAGCTTCGATGCACACCGGCAATGCTTTTTCTAAAACTTTGCAGGAAGCTGTGGCCTCTGAAGGGGCGCAGGTGATTATTATGAACAACTCTATTGAGGCACAAATTGCCGAAATGGAAGTGCCGGAAGATCAGCAGCTTTTTATGGATGAATACGGCATGAAAGAGCCGGCGTTAAATCGCCTAATTCAATCGGCTTACAAGCTGCTAAACTTATCAACTTACTTTACTGCCGGCGTGCAGGAGGTTCGTGCATGGACCATTGAAAACGGCTGGAAAGCGCCGCAGGCAGCATCAGTAATTCATACCGATTTTGAAAAGGGATTTATAAAAGCAGAAGTAATTGCCTATAATGATTTTGTGCAATACGGCTCCGAAGCCGCTTGCCGCGACGTAGGAAAACTGCGCATTGAGGGAAAAGAATATTTAGTAAAAGACGGCGATATTATGCACTTCAGGTTTAATGTGTAAATCACCTGTTTCTCTAATGGGTGATTTGGTTTTAAAACAGCGCCCGCACAGCCGCCCGTCCTACATGAATGGTTTTTGCATCGCCGGGTTTGCGGCCTTCGTATTGAAAGTTCAGTTCAATATTGGTGAATAAACGTTTGGTATAATCTACCATCCATAAATAATTTTGTCCCGGTTGCAAACCATCAAGCATAATATAGCCTACCGGGCTGTTTGCGCCGCCCGAAAAATTTATATGATTGTAGGTAAACCGGGCGTTCACCGAACTGGTTTGAAGAATGTTATACTTTGTTTCAACATTTATTGAATTCGACAGCGAACGTTCGCCGCCCCATTCAGGTTTATTCTTTTTTGCGCCTAAAATATAGCTGCCCTGCAGCCGAAAAAGTGTGAGGTTAATAAACACTATTTGTGGCTCCAGCGCCTCTACATCTAATTCATAATTGCGGTTTTCAAAACCATGTGTAAACAAACTGTTGGTACCCTTTTTTGAATGTATATTCAATGTAATTGACTGGCTGATAACCCAACGCAGTTTCGCTTGCCAGTCCGCTACTTTCCGGCTTTCGTATCCATATGTTAATAAAGCTTTTCCGGAGCTTTGAAGATTGGTAATATCTACGCCCCATTTTCCGGAATATCGGTTAAACGAAACGGTGTTTGAAAAAACAGTAGCCAGCGTTAGCAGCGCCGTATCTTGTATTGTATATTTAAATGGATTGAATTCGGGTGCATTTCGCGCAATGGATTTTTTGGTTTTTTGCATGGATGTTTGCCAGTTAAAGCGGCTGCCAAACTTCAAAAAAGAAGAAGCATTTTGTTTTATTAATGCTTTTGGGTTCAGCGAAAAACTATAGTTAAGTGTAGTGTAAGCTGCTTTTGTAAATTGGTTTGTAGGTACAAAAAGCCGTATAAATTTTGCCTGGTCTCTAAACGCTGCCACTTCAAATTCGTTTAACGTTTGCACGCCGTTGGTGTCGTAATCAATCCAAATATATTCGCCTTGGCCTGCGGGCACTTCAAGGTAAGCAAAATCGCGTTTTTGCTCCTGCCCTGTTCCTAATTCATACAACGCATTTCCGGTAACAAAGCCGCCACCTTCATTAATAAGGTATTCGGCTCTTCCCAAAAGCGTGCGATCGCTTTTCTGTTTTGAAACGGCTTCGTTATATACTTTTAATTCTCTAAATGTTGTATTAAATAATAATTGATGTTTGTTACTTTGCAGTATTTCGGCAGCGAGGTTTACGTTGTAGCTTCTATCCCCTTTTTGCAATTTTTTTTCAAATGGATATTTATCGCTGCGGGTAAAAAAATTGATTCTGTATTTATTCATTTTCGATTCGTTGGTTTTTACATAAAAACTGTACGTATCAAACGAAAAAGAAGCGGCGGTAATACTATCGCTTTCTACATTTTTCACTCTGTTGTGTTCTAATGCATATCTAAAACCTATTGTTGCCAATTGCCATTGTTTTACTTGCTTGCTCACATCTACAACCGGGCGAACAAACGAGCCATTTTCTAACCCATTATTAAAATTGGTAATGGCAAACTGGCTGTTGCTGTTCCATCCTTTCTTTGCTGCTGTGTGTTGCAAAATATTTTGAAACCCGGTGTAGTTATCGCTGCGCTGATACCTCATAAACTGGTAAGTTAGCGCCTGCTCAGCCTTATCTTTCAAGCTGGATGAAAAGCGTAAAATGTTTTCAGTTGCCGGCGCAGTAAGGAGCGGCAATCCCCATTCGCGGCTAAATTCCACATAACGCAGGCGTTCCAATGGCTGAAATTTGTCGCTTACATGTTCCACATCGAAATTAGAAGTTAACTGCAAATTTTTTGCGCTGCCAAAGGTGCTTGTATTGGTAAACTGAACCCGCGCCGCTACGCCCTGGTCATCGGCGCCGCCTTTTGAAGAATACGTATTTACATCCCTGTTGCTTACGGCAAACTCCGTTTTCAATACATTATTCTTATCTAATTCATAGTCTGCTGCAAGGTTTATCAGCTGGTGTTTTTTGGGAGTTACCAGTTTCATTACAGGTTCAAAACTTCCCTGTTTTTTGCCTCCCACAGGCGCCACAAACCGATATACTTTTCCATTTGCACCATTAAAATCGGGCACGTAATTTCCTTCTCCGGAACCAAGTTCGGTAAACGAAAGCGCATACCTTGCCTTTAACGAATCGGTAGAATAACGGTAAAACGAATCGGTAGAAGAACCATTGCTGAAATACGCTTTTTCGTATAAAATGCGCTCTCTTGAAAACGAATCGAGTGAAATAGTTGGATAAAAAGCTGCGTTTACACTATCGCCAATAACAAACAAAAAAGCTTTTTGCCTTTCGTCGAGTGTTTGGTTTATGGGCGAGTTTCGGGCATCGCTGTTTTGAAAAGCACCTAATTTAAATTTTAATTTTTTACCCACATCAACGGTTTGAAAAAGGTACAAGTTGGCATTTAGAAAATTGCGGTCGGCGTATTCAAATTCAATTTGTATTCGCGCGTCTTTTGTTATCATCCGCCTGGGCGTAAATGTAATTTCGGCGGTGTTGTAATTAATTACATAATCCTGATCGTCGCCACGCTGCAGCAGTTCGCCATTTAAAAACACGCGTTCGGTGCCAGCCAGTACAATAAAAAAAAATTCGTTATTAGCACCTTTTAAACGATACGGTCCCTGGTTGCCTTCAAGCCCCTGAAATATATTGCGGTTAAATTTTCCTTTTGCAATAGAACCGCTTGCAAGTGTAGATGTTTGTACAGAAGAAGATAACCTGTTGGTGGTTTGAAAAAGAATGCCCTGCAATCGTTTATAAAAATTTAGAAAATACAAATTGTTTTGCCGAATATCAATATCGCCTAAAGCCAGTTGCCAGTTCTTTTTTTTAAACTGAAGAAATACCTGGTCAAATTCATTTAATTGCTGCGTGGTTCCGTCGGCTTGTAAGGGCAAATTATTATCGGTTATGGCAGCAGTAATTTCTATACTATCGCCCAACATACCATTTAATTGCCATTGAAAATTTGAATTCACAACCGCATCCTGCCTGTTGCCTACTGAAATTGACCGACCAAAGCTGCCCGAAGATTGCAACTTGCCAAAGGAAAACAAAGGGCTGGCTTTGTTGTCGTCCGCACCCCTTTCAACAGGGTTTATAGAGGTATATTTTGCAATGCTGTCATAATTTAGCTTTTGCACCGCCGCATCTAATTTGTACGGAAAAACGCGGTACACCACTGTAACCGAATCGGTTTGTGGCACCGTGTTCCAATAAAGAATGGATTGCACAAAATTGAGCCGGTAGGTGGAACTGTCTATATCTTTTATATAAAAAGTAGAGGGAACAATGCTTAAAGAATCGAGCACAACAGCACCGGGCGCCGGGGCGATTTTTTTAACCCGCAGGTTAGATGTGGAAATAGAAGGAACAGGCGTTTGTGCACCGCCGTAAAACGAAAGTCCAACAAAGAAAGAAACAAGCAGTATTTGGTGCAACAGCTTCACTAAAGGGTTTTTCAGGAAGCGTAAAAATGCACCTTTTTTTGTTATTTACTGCCAAAGCAAGCTAGCATACCCCTTTTTTAAAGGTTTTAGGGTTATTGCGCTACCCCTTTTTTAAGCCTTTTTGCAAGTGGCAAATTTATTTATCGGATGAGAGCCCGGCCATTAGGTACTCTTTATGCATGCGTGAAATATTTGTAATGGAAATTTCTTTTGGGCAAACGGCTTCGCAGGCGCCAGTAAATGTGCAACTTCCAAAGCCTTCTTTATCCATTTGCGCCACCATGCTTAACACACGATTGTTGCGTTCGGGGCCGCCTTGCGGCAAAAGAGCAAGGTGAGCAATTTTGGCTGCTGTAAACAACGAAGCAGAGGCATTTTTACAGGCTGCTACGCAAGCGCCGCAACCAATACAAGAGGCTGCTCCAAAACTTGCATCTGCTTTGTCCTTATCAATAGGTTGTGTGTTTCCATCAACAGCATTACCAGTATTTACAGAAATAAATCCACCAGATTGTATAATACGGTCAAGCGCAGATCGATCGGTTACCAGGTCTTTAACCACGGGGAAACCATTAGCCCGCCAAGGTTCTACCACAATGGTATCGCCATCTTTATAGGCCCGCATGTGCAATTGGCAGGTGGTAGTTGCTTTCCACGGTCCATGTTCTCTGCCATTGATATGCATAGAGCAGGCGCCACAAATTCCTTCGCGGCAATCGTGATCAAATGCAATAGGATCTTGCCCTTCCACCACCAGCCGTTCGTTCAACACATCAAACATTTCTAAAAACGACATTTCGGACGAAATATCTTTTACTTCATAAGTTTGAAAGCTACCTGCTGCTTTGCTATTTGCCTGACGCCAAACTTTTAGCGTAAGGTTCATGTTGTAATGTTCCATAAAAAGCCCCCTGTTCCCCGGTGGGGAACTTAGATTTAAAAAACTTATTTTGTACCGTTAGGTTTACAGTAAACCATTTTTATTTTTTAACCAGCACCATCTCAGCATCATCGCCAGTTGCGTCGCACCCTTGTACATTAGTAATTCTATTCAGCATAATGCAAGCATCTTTTGTTATGCATATTATTCTAATAACCAATTTGTTTTAAAAACTACTTTAATATAAAACAATTACCGACCTAAGTTCCCCTTGCCTCATCCGCCCTTCGGGCGCCTTCTCCCCCTG
>JBBSRB010000123.1:0-8631 GCA_038243445.1 Chitinophagales bacterium
ATTAACGGAACGCAACATTGAATTTGCTTTATTGCCTAAAACAAGAGACGTTTGGGCGGTAGACTATATGCCAATTCAAACTGAAGCGAACAAATTTATTCGGTTTGTTTATAATCCTTCATACTTACAGAACAAGAAATATTTAAAAACCATTTCAGACGTTGATGCAATTTGTGTAGAAATCGGTATTGACACAATTAAATCAAATATTATTATTGACGGAGGAAACGTCACACGGACAACAAACAAGGTAATTATGACTGACCGTGTTTTCCTTGACAATCCGACTTACAAACGCAAAAAAATAATCAAAGAACTTTACGAACTTTTTCAGGTTGAAAAACTTTACTTCGTACCAGAACAACCAGGCGACTTTACAGGACATTCGGACGGAATGGTTCGTTTTATAGATGAGCAAACAGTTATCATCAACGACTACAAACAAGAGAAAAAAGAATTTTACAGAGCATTTGAAATTGCCATTCATAACACAGGACTTGACTACATTAAAATTCCTTACAACGTTTACGGCAACAAAAGCAACGACCAAGCAAACGGAGATTATATAAATTACCTACAAATGGAAAACACGATAATCGTTCCGACTTTTGGCATTAAAGAAGACGATGAAGCTATAAAACAATTTGAAACATTATTCGCAGGACAAACTATTGCTACTATCGACAGTAACGAAATTGCCAATGAGGGCGGCATTTTAAATTGCATTACATGGAGTATTTTAAAGTAGCCGACTTGTATGCAGACTGAAAATTATAGGGAGAACCTAAAAGAAGCACTAAAAAATCTTATCAAAGTAAATGAAAGCATTTACAGTTCTTTAATTGACATTTCCATGCAAGGTGAATTGAAAGAATTTAATGATGCAGTTCCTATTGGGGAAGTACATCAATTCGATTTTGAACTTTTTAAAAACAGTGATGACGCAAATATTCAGTTACTTGTTAAACTTATGGAGGACGTTGATGAAACTTTTGAAAGCATTAGAAATATCAATAGCATTACTGTGGACGAAGAATAAAACGGCAGGTAACAATGGGTTTGCTACTATGCCGGCTGACGAATAAACGTATTTCTTAACTTGAGTTCATTGTTTTGCTTTATGTAACAAACGACCTTTTGAAAAAAAAATGTGAAACCATTGATAGTTTTGCTTACCGTATTTGCTATTTTTTTATTGACAAATAAAATAATAATTGGCAATTATAACATTGCACTATCAGGAAGAATTGCAATGTCGGTAATGCTTATTTTTACATCGATAGCACATTTTGCATTTACCAAAGGAATGGAAATGATGTTGCCAGATTTTATCACTTTCAAAACTACAGCAGTGTATCTCACTGGAGTTATTGAGATAGTAGCAGCAATCGGACTTTTTATTCCTAAATTTCAAATAATAACGGCTTGGTTGCTTATTACATTCTTTGTACTTATACTTCCTGCAAATATTTATGCAGCAATAAAAGAAATTGACTATCAGAAAGGAACTTCTGATGGTAACGGATTAAATTATTTATGGTTTAGAATACCGTTACAAATCCTTTTTATAGTGTGGGTTTATTT
This sequence comes from Chitinophagales bacterium, assembly GCA_038243445.1. GTDB lineage: Bacteria > Bacteroidota > Bacteroidia > Chitinophagales > Chitinophagaceae > Flavisolibacter. The sequence continues at coordinate 1,585 of JBBSRB010000123.1, forward strand.
ATCAACTATCAAACTCTGAATCTAAAACAACCGAAAAAGCCCGAACCGCTAACATCGGTATTGCTAAAAGCGGGGCTGAATTACTAAAGTGAACTTGTGTAATTCTGTCAACTTTTGTAGTTTAGCTGAAAGGGAGTGCTTCTATTACCCTCACTTCGCCAAGCCGTACCGTTGACGAAACAACGGTCATCACCACTATAAAGTATGAAACGCCTGTAATAATGGAATTGATGATACAAATAACCTTTAAAAAAGGGGTAAATTAGTATGAGATAAGAGCGACTGCCCGCGTAAGGGATTGAAGCGGAAAGCCCGCAAGCCAATAGCCGCTATTGGCGCGGACTTGGAGCGAAAAGCCCGACCCGAAGGGATACGCCAAAAACAGTTCAAAAAGGGGTCTATTTTACTTTTACAGCTTCGCCACCTTTTTGGTTTTCCGCCTCTTTTTGTGCCTCCTGGTCTTTTAGGGAGCCATCTTCCACTTCTACTTCAATGGTTTTTACCCAAACGGCGTAATGATTGGGCATAATACGACTACCGTATTGGGCTGCATAGGCCTTTGTAAATTCGGCGCCGAAATATAAGATAATGGAGGAATAATAAATCCATAAAAGTATAATAACAAACGAGCCGGCGGTGCCATAAGCCGATCCGATATTGCTGCTGCCAATATAAAATGTAATGGCAAATTTGCCTATCATAAAAAGTAGTGCGGTAACTACTGCGCCTGTAAAAACATCGCGCCATTTTATGCGTGCATCGGGCAGTACTTTAAAAATAATGGCAAATAATAATGTTGTAATGCCAAATGTAATGAGCAGGTTAATGATGTACACCAGCGTTACGGTTACCTGCGGAAACACCTGAGAAAGCCGTCCGCTTAACGACTCGATAACGGCGGTAATAATGAGCGACACGAGTAATAAAAAACCTAAACTAATTACCACTGAAAATGAAAGGACGCGGTTGACCAGCATTTTCAACCAGTTTTTTTTAGGCTTAGGTTTTAGGTTCCAAATGTAATTGATGGTATCCTGAATTTCGGCAAATACACCGGTGGCACCAATAAGCAGCGTTACAAAACCAATAACGGCAGTTACATTGCTTTTGCCGCTTAATGAAGCGTTTTTAATAATATCTTGAATTTGACCCGCAGCGGCGGGACCAACAAAGCCTTCAATTTGTAAGTAAATGGTGCCTTCAATGGCTTCGCGACCGTAAAATAAATCGGCTAAAAAAATAATAACCATGAGCATAGGACCAATGGAAAAAACAGTAAAGTAAGCCAGCGAACCGCTAAGTTTAGCCACTTTATCGTTGCTAAAACCCTGAAAGGCCTGCTGCAATACGGATCCAATTCCTTTCCAGGTAAGTTTTTTCTGCATCAGGTTTTTTCTTCTTTTTCGTCTTTACCAAACTCTGCTATTTTCATTAATGCGGCGAGGCCTAAAGCCTGAATTAAATCAAACATACCAAGCGGCGGCTTTTCGTATTCAAATTGTGTTTTTGGTTTTGGCAGATAATGCTTTTTTATGTTTATGGTATGATGTGATGCTTTGTCTGCCGGCAAATTGTTTTCATCTACTTTATCCATTTGTTGCACCGATTGTTTGCCGCCTTCCACCTCTACTTTTTTAACGGTTACCGCAAACTCGCTTGGATGAATTTCGGAGCCAAACTTTATCGCATAAGCCTTTGTAAATTCAGCGCCAAAATATAAAATAATAGCTGAGTAATAAATCCAAACAATTAAGATAATTAAGGAGCCAGCCGCACCGTACGCGTTGCCTACATCGCCTTTGCTTATATATAAAGAAATAAGCAACTTACCAACCATAAACAAAACAGCAGTGGCAATAGCACCGCCCAAAACATCTTTCCATTTTACCGAAGCATCGGGCAACACTTTAAATATTACACCAAAAAGCCCTGCTGTAACCACCAGAGTAAGCAGCAGGTTTACAATGTAAAAAAACACTACAGCCACATCGGGAAAACGAGCCTGCAAACTGCTGCCCAACGCATCTACAATAGCCGATACGCCCAAAGAAACAAGCAGCAAAAAACCAAGACTGCCAATTACACCAAAGGAAAGCAACCTGTCTTTTAAAAGTTTTAGCAAGCCTTGCTTTGGGTTTGCTTTTAAACCCCAAATGCTGTTAATAGAATCCTGGATTTCGGCAAAAACGGTAGTGGCACCTACAAGCAAGGTAATAATGCCAATAATAAAGGCCACACCGCCTTTACCTTCCAGCGCTACATTTTTTATAATGCTTTGTATTTGATCGGCTGCTTCTTTACCAACAAACCCGTGTATTTGAGTATAAATTGTTCCTTCAATAGCTTCGCGGCCAAAAAAGAAGCTGGTGAGGTAGATAATCATAATAAGCAACGGGCCCAAAGAAAAAACAGTATAGTACGCCAGCGAAGCGCTGAGTTTTGGAACTTTATCCTGGGCAAAGCCTTTAAACGAATTCTTTAAAACTTCCCAAATACCTTTTATGGTAACATGATGTGCCATTTTTCGATTTGTTTACACCACCTGTTACAAAAACGTGGCCAGGTGTGCCATTTTCTACTCCTTTTTGTGCAGTTTGCTGTTGTTTTGGTGGCGCTCTTTGTCTCGGACAGTCTTTTTTTCAAAGTTTTTTTCGAGGGCTTCAGTAAGGTTTACGCCAGTTTGATTGGCTATACATAGAACTACCCAAAGTACATCGGCGAGTTCGTTGCCTAAGCCTTCCTTCTCCTCCCCTTTAAACGATTGTTCGCCATAAGTGCGACTCATTATGCGGGCTACTTCGCCTACTTCTTCGGTTAAAATAGCCATGTTTGTCAGCTCGTTAAAATAGCGAACGCCGGTAGTTTGTATCCATTCATCTACATTTTTTTGGGCTTCTTCTATAGTCATGCTCTTTGTATTTTTGGTTTGATGATGGCCCTTTATTATTTTCAGCATCAAGTTTGTTTACGGGTTTTTCGAATCTATAAAGATGGTTACCGGTCCATCGTTTAAAAGTTCTACTTTCATATCGGCTCCAAAAATGCCGGTTGCTATTTTTTTACCGAAGTCTTTTTCCAGTTGCACAATTAGCCTTTCGTACACCGGAAGCGCAACCTCGGGCTTACTTGCTTTAATATAACTGGGACGAGCTCCTTTTTTTGCCGAAGCCTGCAAGGTAAACTGGCTTATTACCAAAAGTTCGCCCGAAACATCTGCAACCGACCGGTTCATTACGCCGGCATCGTCGTTAAAAATGCGCAGGTTTATTATTTTATTGCTTAACCAGGTTAAGTCGCTTTCGTTATCTGCATCTTCAATTCCAACAAAAACAAGCAAGCCCGCGCTTATTGAGCCTACAATCTTTTTGTTAACCGTTACGCTTGCTTTTAAAACCCGTTGAAGTACCACACGCATGTTAAAAGTTTAGGCGTTTAGAAGTACGAAGTTAGATGTACGACAGTGACGGCAGGATAAAAAATGTTTCCCGACATCGTACCTCGTACATCTAACTTCGTACTTTATAATACATCGTACGCTCATGTCTCAATCTCTAAACGCCTAAACGCCTAAACGTTTAAACTCTAAACGCTCGCTTAACCATGAATTTATCTCCCGAAATAAAAGTACAAACAACACGCAGCGGCGGCAAAGGCGGGCAAAATGTAAATAAGGTAGAAACCGCCGTTATTGCGTTTTTTGACGTAGCGGCTTCGGGACTTTTATTAGACGATCAAAAGCAAACTGTGTTGCAAAAATTGCGCAACCGGATAACTAACGATGGTTTGTTAATGGTAAAAGCACAAACATTCCGCACACAGCGTCAAAACAAAGAAGAAGCAATTAAAAAGATAAACACTTTAGTTGCTGAAGCTTTAAAAAAGAAAAAAGCCCGCATAGCTACAAAGCCTTCAAAAGGCTCTAAAGAACAACGGCTGACTTCTAAAAAAAGGTCGGCAGAAATAAAAGAAGGCCGCCGCAAACTTAAGCCACGCGATCTTTTTTAACCCTTTTTGCCCTTATTTTTTATAGATTAGTAGCGTGAAATCCGTTGTTGTTTTATTAGCGTTGGCAGGCTCCGTTGTTTTATCTTCTGTTCTTTTGAACAGTTGCAAAAAGAACGATCGGTTTTACGGAACGCCGTTGCCTTTTGAAGTGCCGCCTCATTTTCCGCAGCCCGCGTATTCTTTTTCCGATCATCCACTTACAAAAGAAGGCGTAGAACTGGGCCGCAAATTATTTTACGAAGGACGGCTTTCTATTGACGGAAACTTTCCCTGTGCCTCGTGTCATCAGCAGGCCGCTGGCTTTACCTTGCAGGATCACGATTTAGGACATGGCTACAACGGATCGCACACACGACGAAACCCAACCGCATTGGCAAACCTGGCGTGGTTTACCGAATATTACCACGATGGCTCGACTAAATCTTTAGAAAAAATCAGTTACGATCATATTACATCGCCAACGGAAATGGCCGAAACAATGGAAGGTGTGGTGGCTAAATTATTGCCCGACACGGCTTACCGCCGCTTGTTTGCCGCTGCTTTTGGCGATAGCCGCGTAACCAGCAACCGTATTCTTACATCGCTCTCGCAGTTTGTAATTACGCTGGTAACATCTAATGCCAAATTCGACAGAGTGCAGCGGAATGAAGAAGCATTTACCGCACAGGAGCAAAGAGGATACACGTTGTTTAGCGCAAACTGCGTAAGCTGCCACACGCCACCCCTTTTTACCAACTTTAGCTATCGCAATATCGGGCTGCCGTTAAACCCTTTTTTAAACGATTTTGGCCGAATGGAAGTAACCGGCAAGAAGGCCGATTCGCTAAAGTTTAGAGTACCGTCTTTGCGCAATGTTTCGGTTACCGGCACCTACGCTCACGATGGAAGAATTATATCTGTAAAAAGCATGATCAATCATTACCGCAGCGGCGTAAAACAAGGTCCTACGCTCGATCCGCTGGTAGCCGGCGGTCTTTCGCTCACCAATGCGCAGGTAGATGATGTTGCCGCTTTTTTAAAAACCTTAACCGATTCCTCCTACTTAACCAACCCGCGGTTTGGGCCGCTATAAAATGTAAGGCGTTGCTTTTTTATTTGAACCTTTGTACCCCTATTTGAAAGGTTTTTTATTCCTCTACTTTACAGACAAACAAAAATCTGTCGTCCAAATTTTAAACATCGTCAGAAGTTTTTCAACCCGATAAAAACAAACTTGCTGGCACCCTTTTTAAAAGGTTTTTTGTTTAAGAAATTTGTTTTTTAAGCATTGATAACGAAACACAAAACGTTCATTTTTCATTTCTTTACATTTGTTTAAATTATTGGTGATTGAGTGGTATTAAAAAGTTGGCGGGGCAAACATTATGGTACGGAGGCAGCTCGATAGCAGCCCGTTTTTTAAATTATTTATTAACGCCCTATCTCACGTTTGCCTTAAGCGGTGCAGATTATGGCGAAATGAGTCTGGTGTACGCCATCATACCTTTTTTAAATATCATTTTTACCTACGGGCTGGAAACGGCTTATTTCCGATACTCCAAAGACAGCGAGCAGGAAGCCCGGGTATTTAATACATCAATGGTTTCACTAATTGTAAGTACGGTTTTACTTACCGTTGTTTTGCTGCTTTTTAATAATGAGCTGGCGCAACTTATTGGCATACAAGATCATCCCGAATATTTTACATGGGCTGCTTATATTATTGCGCTGGATGCGCTTTCGGCGCTGGCTTTTGCCAAACTCCGCTACCTCAACAAACCCGTGAAGTTTGCGCTGGTGCGCGTTGGCGGCATTATTATAAACATAGCGCTCACGTTTTTCTTTTTATCGGTTTGTCCGCGTATACAGCAACAAAATCCAAATGGATTTATTGGTACTTTTTACAACGCCGATATTGGAGTTGGTTACGTGATTTTAGCCAACCTGGTACAATCGGCCGCTACGCTTTTATTTCTTTATAAAGAATTGTTTTCGTTTCGATGGAAGTTTAATCCAGCGCTTTGGAAAGAGATCATGCTTTATTCTTCGCCCCTAATTTTGGCCGGTTTTGCCGGTATGATTAACGAAACGTTCGACCGCATTTTACTAAACTGGTTAACTACCGCGCCCACTGCCGACGCCGCTAAAATTGAAGTAGGAACGTACAGCGCCTGTTACAAACTTTCTATACTCATTACGCTTTCCATACAGGCATTTAGAATGGGTGCCGAACCTTTCTTTTTTTCTGCAGCGCAGGGGCAGGAGCCGCAGCGGGTGTATGCGCGGGTAATGAAATTTTTTGTAATTACACTCTGCTTTATGTTTTTGGCGGTGGTGCTATTTTTAGACATTTGGAAGCATTTCATTCAAAACAAAACCTTTTGGCAAGGGTTGGGTGTGGTACCTATTTTGCTTTTAGCCAATATGTTTTTGGGCATTTATTACAACCTTTCTATTTGGTACAAGCTCTCAAACAAAACAAAATATGGTGCTTACATAACCTTAATTGGTGCCGCTATTACGCTTGCCATAAACTTTGCTTTTATTCCGTATTTTGGCTATATGGCTTGTGCATGGGCTACATTTTTCTGTTATGGAACAATGATGGTTCTTTCTTACAACTGGGGACAGAAACACTACCGCGTGCCGTATGCCACTAAAAAACTGGTGGCTTATATCGTTATCTGCGTAGCGCTGTACGGATTGTACGAATTGTTCAGCGGGTTTGGTTTAAATGTTTGGATTAACCGTGCTTTTGCACTGTTATTAATGGCGCTTTTTGCACTGCTTATTATAAATGTGGAACGAAAAGAATTCACCCGCCTGCCTTATGTTGCGCGCTACTTTTTACCGAAAGGCGCCTCCTGAGTTTTTTGCCGATGCCCTTTTTTAAAGGTTCGTTGTACTTTTAGAAATTTATAAAAATTGTTTTTAGAACACCTATTTACATGTAAAAACAGCGCGTATTTAGCGCGATAGGCAAACCAATAAAAACACTACCACGTACTGTTGACAAAGTTTAACGCCGTTCTTTGAAAACATATAAAAAAAGGTATATATGAA
>JBBSRB010000124.1:0-8570 GCA_038243445.1 Chitinophagales bacterium
ATTTTTGCAGGTAACAAAAGTAGCATACCCTTTTTTATATGTTTTGAAAACGCACTATCAGCAGGTTAAATTTTAAACTTTTAAGAAGAACTACTTAGCCTTTTGTTTCGATGGGTGTGTATTTCCTATTTTTGACGCTTTAAGAAAGAATACTGTGGCTGATAGAATTTTACTTTTACCCGATAACATTGCCAACCAGATAGCAGCAGGCGAAGTAATACAGCGGCCGGCCAGCGCTGTTAAAGAGTTGCTTGAAAATGCGGTAGATGCCGGCGCCACCCAAATAAAATTAATTATAAACGATGCCGGCAAAGCGCTGGTGCAGGTAATAGATAATGGCAGCGGCATGAGCGAAACCGATGCGCGCATGGCTTTTGAAAGGCACGCCACCTCTAAAATTAAAAACATTGACGATCTTTTTCATATTCGTACAATGGGTTTCCGTGGCGAAGCCCTGGCTTCTATTGCAGCGGTAGCGCAGGTAGAGTTGCGCACAAAAAAAGAAGAAGATGAAACAGCAACCTGTATAGAAATTGAAAACAGCACCGTGGTAAATCAAACGCAGGTGGCCGCAGAATCCGGCACTTCCATTGCCATGAAAAACCTGTTTTTTAATGTGCCGGCACGCCGCAATTTTTTAAAAAGCAATGCCGCCGAAATGCGGCACATTGTAGATGAATTTATGCGGGTGGCGCTTGCTTTTCCCGAAATCTTTTTTTCGCTTACCAACAACGGGCAACAACTGTTTTATTTGGAAGGCGGAAACTTAAAACAACGCATTGTACAACTGCTGGGCGGTAACTATAACGCCAAAGTAGTAGCCGTTAAAGAAGAAACAGATTACCTGAACATCTATGGTTTTATAGGCAAACCTGAAACAGCTAAAAGAACCCGGGGCGACCAATACTTTTTTGTAAACAACCGCTTTATTAAAAGCGCCTATCTGAACCATGCGGTGATGAATGCGTACCGGCAAATAATTGCTCCCGATTCTTTCCCCATGTATGTATTATTTATTGATTTAAACCCGCAGAAGGTAGATGTAAATGTGCACCCTACCAAGCAGGAAATAAAATTTGAAGACGAAAAGATTGTGTATGCTTTTATACAAGCGGCTGTAAAGCATGCACTGGCACAATTCAGCATTACACCTACTTTAGACTTTGAATTAAACGCGTCTATACAAAGCTTAGATGCGGTGCAAAAACCCTTTACAGAACAAAAGAAAACAGCTACCGCTGGTGGATCTATTTTTCAAACCTTTACAGAAGCTAACCAGGCGCATAAAATTGGCCCGGGCAGTACAGAGTTGAAACACTGGAGCGAATATGAACGATCAACAACCAACGATCAACGATCTGCAAATGCTTTTCAACAAAACGCTTCTGACAATGATTTTACCTCTTTGCACACTGCCTTTGCCACGTCCGAAAAAGTAGAGCTAACCCAGCTTTTTGCAACTTATATTTTGGTTCCTTCACAGCAAAAATTTTTGTTGGTACACCAGCAGGCGGCGCACGAACGCATTATTTATGAGCGCCTGGCGGCGGCTCTTAACGGCCAACCCGTGGCTACTCAGCGAAGCCTTTTTCCAACCACAATTGAAGTAGCGCCACCTGATACAGCTATTTTAATAGAACTGTTGCCCGACTTGCAGCAAATGGGTTATGCTATTGAGCCTTTTGGAAGAGATTCATTTGTAATACAAGGCACACCAGCCGATATGGAAACCGGCAACGAGAAGATAATTATCGAAAAAGTGTTGGAGCAATACAAGCATTTTAGTTCTGAATTGAAACTGCCAAAACACGAAGTATTGCTGCGATCGGTAGCGGCACAACAGGCCATAAAAAGTGGGGCTTTTTTAACCGAAAAAGAAATGCAGCGCCTTGTATCCGATTTGTTTCGTTGTGCTACGCCAAACAGCACCGCATCGGGGCGGCCAACGTATTTAGAGTTTAAGAAAGAGGCGCTGGAAAAAATGTTTGGCAGATAGAAGGAAGTTTAAAAGTTCGCGGTTGCGCGTCGTTTGTACTGCTTTTATGTGCACGTTACCTGTCTCTTTTAACTATCCGGCACTTAATTAGATGCCATGATAGGACCCTTTTTTGAAGGTTTTGTTACAAACAAAGGAGATTGCTATTGGCCGATGACGTGAACCAGAACCCCTTTTTTAATACCTTTTTCGAACGTTTTGTATAAACTTTTCTACCGCTCTTCTTACTTCTGTTGACGAAGCCTGGTGATTGTTCACCAATACCGAAAAAAGCACCAATTTATTTTTTGCGGTGTACATAAAACCGCTTAATGCCACTACGCCCGAAAGCGTGCCCGTTTTGGCATAAATAAACGAGCTATCTTCTTTGTAATAATTACTAAGAGTGCCTTCGCCGCCGATGGCAAATATTGTTTTAATCCGCTCCATCCCAAATTCTATTCTCATTTTATTTAAAATGGCAACAAAATCCTGCGGTGTAAACAAATTGTATCGGCTAAGTCCGGATCCATCTACCCAGCGTGGCTTTTGCGGCAGGTTTTTAAACTCGGTTTTTAAGATGGTATCAATCAATTTTGTTTCGCTCATTTCACCCAATAATTCGTTGCTCACCATGAGGAGCGTTTGTTCTGCAAAAAAATTATCGGAGCGATGCATCATTGGTTTTAAAAGCGAATCGGTTGGTTGCGAGTAAAAATTCTTTGCCTTTTGCCCCTCCAAAGCAAAAGGATAAAGACCTATTTTCTTGTGTAAAGTATCAGATAAAAACATAAAGGCATATAAGCCTTTACCCATAGCCATCGGCACCGATTTCCTTGTTGAATTGTTCCCCGCTGCATTGTCGATTATAAAACTATTTTCACCTATCAACCGCTCAACAGACCAAGGCTGACCTTTTATCGGCTGAGAGATTATATTGTTCCTGAAAGTTTTAGGAATAACAGAAAGTGTATCGTCAAAAATAAACGTTGCTAAGTTGCCATACATTGGGAAAGGGTCTCGCTCCGTCATATAAGTTTGATTATAGTCATTCCAGGACCAACCACTACCTAAAGGTTCAGAGGCGAATTTTGTAAAGAGTTTTATTGAGGTAAAACTTGAGTTTTTTAGATAATCATATAAAGGTTGAATTGTAAAATCAGGGTGCAAAAATGTTGGATCTCCTGTCCCTTCCAGTATCAGTTCTCCATCTTCGGCTACATATTTTGCTCCCACCAAACTATCACCCAAATACTTCATTGCTGCGTAACAGGTGGCAATCTTTATATTGCTTGCCGGAACAAAATATTTGTCACCCTGGTAATTGTATAAATATTTATTTGCCTCTGTATCAAAAATAGAAATACCCACATGCGCACTTTGCAAGGCCGCATTATACAACACTGTTTCCTGCGCCGACTTACCTATTTTTTTTTGCACAGAACAGGAAGCTAAAAGGCACAAACTTATGAGTGCAAGTGCTAAGCGGCGTTTAATGTTGAACATTGATAAATGTTTATTGAACATTTGCATTTATGATTTCTGTTGCTGATAGCCTTATCCTACGGCCGTTCCTGCACCCGCAACCAGCGTTCAGGATATTGGTTATTAGATGCGGTTACATAATCTTTATACGAGCAGGCCAGAAATTTATTATCGGGTAACTGCATCCACCAGCGGCCGGTTTTTTTGCTTTGTAAAAACACCGTATCTACTTCCGAAAAAGTGGTGTGGTATTCGTTGAAGGAGTCGCGGTCTTCCAAAGCGGCTTCTTTCATTGCTTTATTTTTTCCGTCTATGAGGTACCAAAGCATTTGGCTTACCTGTTTTGCTGTTAAGGCTTCGCGGTCGTGTTGGGGTTGGTAAACATAAATAACAATGGTCTTTATGGTGGGGCTCATGCGCGCATACTGCATTAGCCTGCAAGCTTCTTCGCCATTTAAGCCGTTTGGCGACAACATGTTTGCAGGCGCAAACGCCTGCGCAATGGCGGTAATATCAAAAGAAAATAGATGACAGTTTCTAATAACAGGCTCCATTTCTTCTATGTTTTCTTTTACTGTACCTACTCTAAAGCAATCAAACCGCAACTTATCCATTGTTTGTAACATGCGCGGGTGCACAAAATAACTTTGAAAAGCCAGGTGGTTGTAGTGCCGCAGGTAATTAGGCTCAGCGGTCAACAGTTCCATCACAAAGTTTTCGCTGCGTAAGGGCGAGTCCATATTAATGTCTATCACCGCATCAACACATACAGCATCCATTGCCTTTTTATCATCGGAAAATGCGTAATACTGTGCCAGCGTTAAATCGTGCGAACCGCCTAACACCACTACTGTCTTTCCATTGGCCATCAGTTCCTGCACTACAATTTTTAAAGCTGCATACGTGTCTTGTAAGCTGTTGCCCGCTTTTATATTTCCAGCATCTGCCAATCCAATATCAGTATGCCAGTTATACAGCGTGTACAATTCTTTTCTTATTTCATCGGCTGCGTCGCTGGCGGTAAGCAAGCCTGCGCCACGTTGCTCGCCGCAGCCAACCAGCACAATTTGAGCCCTGTCTAAATCCGGAAAGACATCTTCGTGTACCGCAATTACGCTTCCTATTTGCCCATTTCTATAACCGGCATCGTTAGAAAGCACATTGCGGTTTATGGGCGTTAAAAACTCAACTATGTTCAAATGGTCTGACATGGCTGCAAGATAAACCGCAGATGAAAAGCTTTGTAAGTAAAATGGACTTTTTTACTTTTCTAAAACGACATTCTATCTTTTCACTGGTTTATCTGGCAAATCCTTTTAATCAGCGGTCTATCTTTGCCCAATGAATGCTAATTTAGAGCAGATTGAAAAGTACAAAAAAGAGATTGAATCTTTTTTAATTACCAATGGGCAGCAACTTGAAGATTACCGTATAAAATTTTTGGGCACCAAAGGCATAGTAAAGGGCCTTTTTGGCGAGATGAAAAACGTGCCTGCCGAAAACCGGAAAGAGTTTGGTCTTGTACTAAACGACTTTAAAGGTTTTGCCGAAGCAAAGTTTGAATCGGCAAAAGAAACAGCCACCAACGGTCAACCATCAACCATCAACGACGTTGATCTCTCGCTTCCAGGAGATGCGGTGCAAATAGGCTCGCGACACCCAATAAGTATAGTCCGACAGCGAATTATTTCTATTTTTCAGCGGCTTTCTTTTTCCGTTGCCGATGGGCCAGAAGTGGAAGACGACTGGCATAATTTTACGGCTTTAAACCTGCCCGAAAATCACCCTGCACGCGACATGCAGGATACTTTTTACATTCATCAAAACCCCGATTGGTTGCTGCGCACGCATACAAGTAATGTTCAAATTCGCGAAATGCAAAAAGGCGTGTTGCCCCTGCGCATTATTTGTCCTGGACGAGTTTATCGAAATGAAACTATTTCCGCAAGGGCGCATTGCTTTTTTCATCAGATAGAAGGTTTGTATGTGGATGAAAACGTGTCGTTTGCCGATTTAAAGCAAACCTTGTATTTTTTTGTAAAAGAGTTGTTTGGAAAAGATGTAACGGTGCGCTTTCGTCCGTCTTATTTTCCGTTTACCGAGCCGAGCGCCGAAATGGATGTAAGCTGTTTTATTTGTGGCGGCAGCGGTTGTCGCGTATGCAAACAAACTGGCTGGGTAGAAATTTTAGGTTGTGGTATGGTGCACCCCAAAGTGCTGGAAAACTGCGGCATAGATGCCGAAAAATACACAGGCTACGCTTTTGGAATGGGCATAGAACGTTTAACCATGCTGGTTTACGGCATTAACGATTTGCGCTTGTTTAGCGAAAACGATATTCGGTTTTTAAAACAGTTTACCAGCGCGGTTTAATGGCTTTTTTATAGCTTCAACAAAAAGATAATCACCCCTTTTTTGTAGGTTTTTTTTTGTTGTTTAGTTGCTCATAAAACTCATCTAAAAGGGTTCGGTTTTCCTATTTTCTATTCTTAGAAAAACGGTTCAAAAAGGGTGTTGTTACGTTGTAAACAGGTTGCTGATTTTTCTAATATTATTTTCTTACGTACACGCGAAGACAACGAAATCTTTTTCAATCAGTGATTAAACATTCAACTATTTTATTCTCCTACCCAATTCCCGAAACGGCTGGCGGCGACGGAAAATCATCTTGCGTTCCGGGGTTTACAATGTTAAGTTGCGGAGCCCTTTTTGAAGGCTTCTCATCTTTCGTAGTATGTTTCTTTCTTAAATAAAAAAACGCAGCAGCAAGTGCCACAATAACGCCTGTTATTATTACGGCTGCTTTTTTAGCGTCTTCATCTAAGTTCAATTTGTACCTTTTCATAAACGTACATTTAAGGGTTAAATAAGAGCATCTATAATTACGCAAGGTATTGATAAAGCAAACGCTAATTTTAGGCCACAAATTTTTAGCTAAAAAATGACTAAAGTAATTGTTTGTGGCGCCGGCACTATGGGCAGCGGAATTGCGCAAGTGTGTGCTGCAGCCCATTTTAATGTTGTTTTATACGAAGTAAACGAGTCTGTTTTAAACAACGCAAAAAGTCTCCTTCGAAAAAGCCTTCAAAAAGGGGTAGAAAAAGGTAAGCTCACACCAGAAGAAAGCAACGCATCCTTTGAAAGAATTGTATTTACTAACAACCTGCAGCACTGCACCGGCGAAATTATAATTGAAGCCATTGTAGAAAAGCCCGAAATTAAAATAGCGTTGTTCAATCAATTAGCAGAAATAAATAGCCATGAAACTATTTTTGCATCCAACACTTCTTCACTTTCTATTTCGATGCTTGCCGAAAAAATTACCAATCCTGAACGGGTGGCTGGTTTGCATTTTTTTAACCCGGCGGCCCTAATGAAATTGGTAGAAGTAGTAAAAGGAGCCCAAACTGATCAAAAGGTAATTAACACGCTGATTTTGTTTACAAATCGCTTAGGCAAAACCCCTGTGATTTGTAAAGATGCGCCCGGCTTTATTGTAAACCGAGTAGCACGGCCCTTTTATATAGAAGCTTTGCGACTTGCAGAAGAAGAACTTGCCCCTTTTGAAACCATTGACAGGCTGATAGAAAGCAGCGGCTTTAAAATGGGTCCGTTTAAATTAATGGATCTTATTGGCAACGATATTAACTACGCCGTTAGTTGTTCGGTGTATCAGCAATTAGGCGAACCAGAGCGGTTAAAGCCTTCACCAATTCAGGAGCAAATAGTAGCCGATGGCGCATTAGGAAGAAAAACCAGCAAAGGATACTACCAATATTAATCCCTTGTCTATTACTATTGCACCACACAATATTCATTTCTAAATAGTACTTGTTACATGATTTTAGTTACCGGCGGCACGGGCTTTTTAGGTGCTTACATTATACAAAACCTGGTAGAAAAAAATATTCCGGTAAAAGCCATCAGGCGCTCTCTACAAACGCCCTTTTTTATCCCTGATGATGTGTGGCAAAAAGTAGAATGGGTTGATACTGACTTGTTCGACGTTGTTGGATTATCGGAAGCTATGCAGGGCTGCACAGGAGTCATTCATTCCGCAGCAGTTGTTTCGTTTAACCGTGCCGATTGCCACCGCATGCTGCAGGTAAATATAGAAGGTACAAAAAACGTTGTAAACAGCGCACTTGAACAAGGTATCAAACGTTTTATACACATTAGCTCCGTGGCCGCCATTGGCCGAACAGAAGCCGAAAACCTGGTAACCGAAGACAAACAATGGATTGAAAGTAGAAGCAATACGCAATACGCCATTTCAAAAAAAGGTGCCGAACTAGAAGCCTGGCGCGGCTTTGCCGAAGGACTGGAAGGAATAATTGTAAACCCAAGTACAATTTTAGGATTTGGCAACTGGCACCAATCGAGTTGCGCCCTTTTTAAAAACGTGTATAAAGGTTTTCCCTGGTACACAAACGGTGTAAATGGTTTTGTTGGCGTACACGATGTGGCCGAAGCTGTGGTACAATTACTACAATCGTCAATTACCGAAAAGCGCTTTATTGTAAACGCCGAGAACTGCACTTTTCAAAAGGTATTTACCACTATGGCCACCGGTTTTGGCAAGCAGCCACCTTACAAAAGAGCCACGCCTTTTTTAGCCGAATTGGCCTGGCGGGCCGAAAGTGTAAAGCATTTCTTTGGCGGCGGAACACCGCTGTTAACCAAAGAATCGGCACGTGTGGCGCACAGCAAAACAAGTTTCGATAACAGCGCCCTGTTACAAGCGTTACCGCAGTTTTCGTTTACGCCGCTGGAAACCGTTATCAAAAATTCGTGTGAAAAATACATCAGTGCGCTACAAACAGGCCATTTATCAACATAGCTTATAGTATTTTAGTACCCCTTTTTAGAATGTTTTTTATGGGTTTACCGGCCTTTGTTCTTTGGGCATCGTCTGTTGCGGCGCTCCGTTCATCAACAGAATAAAAAGCATCTTCAGACGTTACAGTAAAAGGTTCAAAAAAGGGTATCTAAATATATTTACATCCACATCTTATGAAAAAACAACTGGCAATTTTTACCACTTTAATTTTTGCTTTCAGTTTTACTTTTGCGCAACATTTGGTTACAGGCATTGTGCAGGATGCCGACA
>JBBSRB010000125.1:0-8482 GCA_038243445.1 Chitinophagales bacterium
AATCGGCTACGGCTTCGCTGGAATCTATCAACAATTTTATCAGCAAATCGTCATACAATTCCGCTTCGCCTTTTACTTCCGATAAGCGCCCCAGTTTTTCAATGTAATTCATTTCTACCCGTTGAAAATCATCTTCGCACTGCGCGTACAATAAGCCAAAAACAGCATCAGCATCGGTGCCCCCATAAATGTGCGGTATGCCCCAGCCATCGCGAACGATAGACACATTTTTTGCCTGCTTTTCCCACCGCGCAATTTCTGTTTTTGAAAACGATTGTGCTATTAAATGAAAGGGAAGAAATAATAAAATGAATGCGGTCTTTTTCATGTGTGGCTTTTTATGATAACCAGGCGTACCCTTTTTTAAAGGTTTTGATCTTTGATTATTTCATTAGAGACAAAACAAAGGTTCCGGCCTTTAAAGTTATTAAACCCGGGTAAGATTCAATTCGTTTTAATAAAGTAAATTGGAGCATGAAAATAATTGCGCTAAGCAGCAGGCTTTTTACGCTAGGCTTTTTTCTTCTTTTTTTCACAGGCACCAATTGGGCTCAGCATTCTGTCGTTTCAACATATAGTCCGGCCCACTTTGCGGATGCTAACCGGCTACAAAAAATTAAAGCAACCGAAGCTATTGTAAAAAAGATGTATGAAGGACATGCTCAAAAAATGAACTTTCCCGGGTTTGTGTATGGTGTTGTTGCCGATGGAAAACTTGTGTACGCCGGCGGAGTTGGATATAGTGATATAGAACAAAAAATAAAGGCTACAGCATCGTCTGCTTTTCGCATTGCTTCTATGACAAAGAGCGTTACAGCACTTGCCATTGTACAATTGCGGGATGGAGGAAAATTAGCTCTTGATGATGCAGCCGAAAAATATATACCTGAGTTAAAAAGCGTAAAGTATGTGACGTCCGATGCGCCGGTGATAACCATTCGTCACCTCTTAACGCACGCAGCCGGCTTTCCGGAAGATAACCCCTGGGGCGACCGCCAATTGGCGGATACAGACGATGAACTGCTGCAGCTAATAACCAACGATGTGCAGTTTTCGAACGTGCCGGGTGCAGGCTACGAGTACAGCAATTTAGGTTTTGCTCTTTTAGGAAGGCTTGTTTCTGTGGTTTCCGGCAAACCGTACCAGCAATACATTATTGAAAATATTTTAAAACCCCTGGGCATGAACGACACCTATTGGGAATGGGATAAGGTGCCGAAAACACTACTGGCGCATGGTTATCGCTTTGTGGAAAACAAATGGAGAGAAGAAGCCTTGTTGCATGACGGAGCCTTTGGTGCCATGGGCGGGCTGATTACTACCATTAACGACTTTGAAAAATACATGGCTTTGCATTTAAGCGCATGGCCGGCATCAAACGGGCAGGAGAACCCTGTTTTAAGGCGAAGCTCGCTGCGCGAAATGCAAACTACAGGTACATTCAGCCGGTTGAATGCCGCTTTCCGGTACCCCGATGGAAGGCTTTGCCCTACCGCTTCGTTGTATGCTTATGGCCTTATTTGGACAAAAGATTGTGCGGGAAGAATTGGAGTTGGCCACAGTGGTGGCTTGCCTGGTTTTGGCTCTAACTGGCAAATTTTACCCGAGTACGGAATTGGTGTTGTGTGTTTTGCTAACCTTACCTACGCGCCCACAGCCGGCATCAATACAGCAGTGATTGATACAATTATAAAAGAGGCCAATTTAAACCTAAGAACGCTACCTGCATCGCCCATTTTGCAACAACGAAAGGAACAATTAACTGCACTTTTACCCCATTTGAACAACGCTGAAACAAGCGGCTTATTTGCAGAAAATTTCTTTTTGGATCATTCAATAAAAGAAGTGAAAGCTAACGTAGCAGCGGTGTTTGAGAAAGCAGGAACAATTTTAAAAGTAGGCGAATTAATTCCTCAAAACAATCTTCGCGGTTCTTTTATATTGAATGGAGAAAAGGCAAACATTGAAGTGTTTTTTACCTTAACTCCGGAAAAAATTCCACTGATTCAGGAGCTGCAAATACGGGAGCACAAAAGATAATAAAAACATGTAAAAAAGGGTATAGCGGCTCACTAATTCATTACCTCTTTACCGAAGGTTTGTTCGCTTCAACAAAATATCATTTGTAAAGCTGTTGGCTTAACAATGCTACTTAGTAAAACCAAATGTTTAATCTTCCTTACTTCCCTTTTCTCCAACAAACCAATGCTCTTTATTTTTAAACAACACATTAAACGTTGTAAGCGAACCATAAATGCGGGTAATGTATTGTTGCAAATTAATTTTGTCTTCGTCGCTTAGTTTTTTATGTGCGTTAATTTGTTGCTCCATTACACGAACGCGATCGCGCAGCATTACAATTTTATGAAAGAAATCTTCAATAGGAAGCTCCTTTGGTTTTAATGAAGCGTCGGCTGGCTGTAAAAGCATCTTGCCGCCCTGCCAGCGATCTCCCAACTTTACCGGCTCGGCAACGCCGTTCCACAACCGTAAAATTTTAAGCAACGACCTTTCTACTTCCGAATGTGTTTCAATTTCTTCAGTTACATTTTCAGCAATGATCTCTTCTAAATGGGTGTCGGTTTTATCTACTTCTTTAATGCCGAAGTTGATAAACGAAATTAAATAAGTGGCATATCGAACGCCCACAATTACGCCGGGGCCATGTTGTGTATGTTGCAGGCGGGTGCCAATTCCGAGGTTTTCCTGTTGCATCGTTTTGTAAGGCTTTTTGTTACAAATATCTTCTTTGAGTATTCCAAAAAAGAAAGAATCTCGCTGTGTCTTTAAGGTGGTTTTTAACTAAAGGAAATAACTTGCTGAACTATTTTTTAACTGCTTTAAAATTGCCGTTAGGCTGCATAAGAGTGACGCTGGTTACCTTACCATCTTCTATTCCAAACAACACCGAATAGCCGTTTAATGTTTTTAAGCCAAACTTATTTTTTTCGGTTGGCACCAGTTCGTACTCGGGCTGGCCCGGCACAAGCATATACAATGTTTTGTTTTTAATGGAAACTTTAATGTCTATTCCGCTTAGGCTGTAATCGCCAACATACTTTTCCAGTTCGGCGACGGAAATTGGTTTTGCTTGTAGCTGGCGGGTAAAAACAAGCGGTTCCAGTGCAGCTTCCAAATCTATAGCTATGCGGTCAACATCACCTTTTTTCGATAGCAGAAATTGCATGCGTATAGGCCCGGTTGAAGCGGTATCTAACTCTTCTCCATTCACCATTTCAAAAAAATCGAAAACATCGTAGTTATCATGCTTTAACCACAATACCTTTTCTCCCATTTTTGCAAATAGAGAATCGTCTTTTGCAACAATAGTAATCTTTCCATACCCAGGCTGTGCAAAGGTTCCTTCGTACTCTTTTAAAGAGTGGGTTGGTGTAGAAAAGCGAGCCATTGCAACCACAGTCTTTTTAGCCTCAGCGGCAGCTTCTTTTGCTTTTTTGGCGTCTTTTAAAAAATCGGCGTTCCAGCTATATGGCGTTACTTTCAACATCCGGTCTGATATCATATTGCGAACAATTGTGGGCACTCTGGATCCATTTTGGTTACTGAGTACGATAATCCCAATACTATCTGTAGGAAAGAAAGAAACGTTGGCGGAAAATCCATCAATATTGCCGCCATGTTCTACCCGGTAATGGCCGCGGTAAGATGATAAAAACCATCCAAAACCATAGGTAGAAAAATAAACATCGGGTTTTTCTTTTGAAGGTAATCCGGCGCCAATAATAGCCTGCGTACTGATGGCTTCAGTAAGGTAAGCGGCGGGGATAATTTCTTTTGTGCCCCATTTCCCACCATTAATCCACGTCATTACCCAGCGGCTCAATTCGGTAACGGAACTGTTAATGCTTCCTGCAGGCCCCATTGCATCTATATTATAATAAGGTAATTTTTTTATAATAGAATCTTTCTTTAATCCATACCCTAAAGAAGCATCGGCATCTTTTTGCAAATCAACTACCGAAAAGTTCGATCGCTTCATTTCTAAAGGTGCAAAAAAGGCCTCCTTAATGTTTTGCTCCCAGCTTTTTGATGTGGTTTTTTCGGCAATGCTGCCTTGCGCCAGAAACATAAAATTATTATACTGCCATTTATCTCTAAGCGCAAATGTGGGCTGCTGGTATTGAATGCGCTGAATGATACTGTCTCTTGAAGACGTGGTAAAAAGGTACCACGAATAATCGTGGCGCGGAAGGCCGGTTCGGTGGCTCATCATATCTCGCACCGTAACGCCATTGTTCATCTCATTGTTATAAAACTGCAACGAGGGCAAATAAGTACGTGCGGGTTTATCCAAATCTACTTTGCCTTCTTTTTGCAACAGTCCCATTAACGAAGCAGTAAAAGCTTTGGTGCACGAGCCAATGGCAAACAACGTGTTTGGAGTTACCGGAAGCTTCTTTTCCACATCTCTAAAACCAAAACCTTTGCTGTAAACAATTTTGTTTTTTTCAACCACTACAACGGCAAAGCCAGCGGCATTCCAGTCTTTTAAAACCTTTTCAAAAGTGGCGTCCAACCCATCAAAACGGTTATCCTTAGCAGATGTTTTTTGAGCTTCGGACGCAAAGGTGCAAAAAAGGGTCAATAACAATAAAAGCTTCTTCATAAAAGTTAATTTGGCTGTTGAATGAATGCGTTATTTTTTATAAATTTACTGTGCATTTGCTGTAAAAACCCTGATAAAGTTTTCGCCCAAAATTTTTTTAATATCTTTTTTTGAATAACCGCGCTGCAGTAAGCCTTTCGTTAGGTTGGGCAGCTGGCTTACATCGTCAAGCTGCAGGGGTGGCGATTCAATACCGTCAAAATCCGATCCGATGCCGACACCATCAACACCAATAAGTGCTACAATATGATCGATATGATCGAGTAAAAGCGAAAGCGGTGCCCGCAGATTTTCTACTTCGTCCGCGTACTTTTTTGCAAGATACATGTCCATTTCAAAGGACGGAACATTGGCCCTTTTTAAGGAATCCAGTTCGGCGGCATGAGCCGATATAAAAGCGGCTTTTTTTCTGGCGTAAGCCGAATCTAAAAAACCAGAATAGAAATTGACACAAACAACGCCGCCGCTTTTACCAACTGCTTTTATCTGATCGTCCTTTAAATTTCGGGGCACGGGGCACAAGGCGTAAGCGCAACTATGCGATACCAAAATTGGTTTTGTAGATACAGCAACCGCATCCCAAAAGGTTTGTTCGCCTACATGACTTAAATCTACCATCATACCTAATGTGTTCATTCTGTTCACCACGCTTCTTCCAAACGGTGTAAGTCCTTTTTGTATACTATCCCCTTTTTTGCCTGTTTCATCGGCTGCAGATGTTGCCCAGCTTGTAGAGTTATTCCAGGTAAGCGTCATGTATCGTACGCCGCGATAATATAAATTATCTAAGTAGGCTAAATTAGCTTCTATCATGTGGCCGCCTTCAAGCCCCATCATTACGCCGAGCTTTTTTTGGCGAACAGCTTCTGCCAAATCTGTGGGTGATTTTACCATCATCATTTGATCGCTATTCCGGCCGGTAATTGCATACAAAGAATCTATTTGCCGGTTGGCATAAGCAAACCCTTTTCCAACGCCATATCGCTCATCGCTCCACACCGAAAAAACCTGCACATCTACACCGCCCTTTTTAAAGCGGGCAAGGTCCGAATGTGTTTTGCCGGTAAGATCTGTTGCAATAGATAAACCATCTAAAATAGAAATAAGCACATCGTTATGCGAATCGGCAACAACAGCCTTTTTGTGAAGTTTTTGGTAGGCAGGGGCGCAGGATGAAAACACACAAAAAAGGGTACCTAAATAAAACAAAACTTTAGCAGCCATGGCCTAAGTTACAACGCGAAACTAAAATGACTTGCCTCTTTTAAACTTTTTGAACGCTTCTTTAATGTATTCCCCAAAATCGTAGTCTGATGCGTATTGTGTAAAATTGTAAGAAGGCCTAAAAAGCAACATAAACCTTTGCAATTCTTCGCCGCTTAAATGGGTTAGCCGGTTTACCAGCGCTTTATTAAACCGGTGGTCAATGGCTTTATCTTCTTCCTGCTGCAGCAGCCGCTGTTGAAAACGCTGCGTGCTCTTGTTTTTTCTAAATTGAAACAAGCGAATCAGTTCATTAACATCTATACCGGCTCCCATGGGTCCAATTGATGTCATGCTTTCTACATTTGGGCGGCGAAATTCAAATACCTTTTGGTAGTCTTTGCGGTTTTGAATTGAATCGAGCTTATAGTTTCGGGGCGCTACTTTTACTTCGGCTAATACATTTACCGGAACTTTCAGCGACAAATCGAATTGGGTAGGATTTGTAATTTTAAGCACTGCAAACCTTTGCGTTGGCTTGCCCAGGTACGAAAAGTAAATAGAATCTTTTTCGCTTACCTCCAGTTGGTAAAAACCGGCTGCATTGGTGGTGGTGCCACGGCCACTGGTGCTAATAACGCTTACCGCTTCTAAAGGGTACGTACGCGATTCGTCGTACACGGTACCCTGTATTTTATATTGCGCTTGTGCATTAGTGCTCAAAAAAAACAGGCTCAAAAGCAGCAGTAAGCATGTGTAAAAAAAGGTTCTCACCAGCGGCAAATAACAAAACAAAATGCTAATGCTATGGTAAAGGTAGGCAGCACCCCTTTTTAATGGGTTTTATGCTGAGTTGCAGTACCCTTTTTTACAGGTTTTGAAGCACCTTATTAATAACCGGTGCAAAATGGGCGTGTTCTAAAGCGTGTACCCTTTGTGCAAGTGTTTCGGGCGTATCGGTTGGCAACACGGGGCAGCGTTGCTGAAAAATAATGTCGCCGTTATCGTAGTGTTCATCTACATAATGAATAGTAATGCCCGATTCTTTTTCGCCGTTTTCAATCACCGCTTGATGTACATATTGTCCGTACATGCCTTTGCCGCCATATTTAGGTAAAAGTGCGGGGTGTATATTTATAATGCGTTTAGAAAAAGCGGCAATCAGTGGTTGCGGAATTTTCCATAAAAAACCGGCAAGCACTATCAATGTTATCTGTGCTTCTTTTAATTGAGCTACATAGCCGCCACTGAAAAACGCTTCTTTTTCAATGAGCAAAAGCGGTATTTTTTTTGCTGCAGCAAGAGAAACCACACCGGCGCCGGGTTTATTGCACACCACAAGCCCAACGGTAACCAGATTACTTCCCTTAAAATAGTGGATAATTTCTGCTGCATTTGAGCCCGCGCCAGAGGCAAAAATAGCCAGCCTTTTCAGGTTGGTTTGCGTCGTGCCCGGCAAAAGTGCAGCTTGTTTGCTTTCCAGGGCATTTGCTTTTTTGTTATTTGTTTGATCGGTTGCTCCTTTTGCGTTTGCCAGGCGCGCAAACAGGTTGTGCAAATAGCTTTTAAAAAACAAAAACTGGCCAAATGGGATGCTTACAGTTAAAACAGCCAACGGCCACAAAAGTGTAACTAGAATAATATAGATAAGAATGTACAGTGCAACGGCTTCAATTTCGAAAGCCGACATGATCTTTTTTCCGGCTAAACCGGTCAGGCTGCCACCAACGGCAAACGTAATAAAGATGAAAATTAACCGTAAAGGGGTTACGTTCCATTTTGACTGAAGATGGCTGAACATGAGGGGCGAAATTAGCTCCAAAACAGAATCGAAAAACAAAAACAGAGTGGATAAGGTTTTGCACACGTAAAACCCTATTTTTGCGGTTGACGAAATGATGACAAAACAGTTTAACAAAGTACAGAAAAGCGGCTTAACTAAGCTGAAATTCAGGCCTGTAGAGAATTAAAAATTTTTTAACAGGCCTTAGCTTTTGTTAACTTCCTGTCATATTTTTGCATCCGATTGAGGTAATTTTCCACATTTTAGAACCAAGGCGTCTATGAATTTTATTAAGCCGTTAGCAAAAAAACTACTCCTTCTTACCTTTATTTTTCTATCCTTTCATAGCAATACTATATATGCACAGGGTGCTGGTGCAGATGGTAAACAGTTGTTTCAGCAACAATGCCAAACCTGCCATGCTTTAGATAAAAAGTTAACTGGTCCGGCATTAAGGGGCTTTACAGAAAGAGGGCCATGGACAGACAAGAATAATATTCACGCCTGGATACATAACCCGGCTGCTTTTATGGCAAAAGATAAGTACACCCAGGCCTTAAAAGAGGAGTACGGTGTTATTATGCAAGCCTTCCCCGACCTTAGTAACGAACAAATTGACGCCATTGTAGAATATGTTGTTACTGCTCCTGCTCCCGGTGCTGCTCCTGAAGGCGCTCCCGTAGGTGAAGGCGCTGCAGCCGGCAAAGATGCAAGCGGCAACAATGCGCTTCTATTTGGAATTATCTCCATTATACTGGCCATTGTAGCGCTGATTTTAATGCAGGTTAACAATAACCTTAAAAAACTTTCCGACGATAAAGAAGGAATCACCCGCCCCGACCAGGTACCTTTTTGGCGTAACAAAGCCT
>JBBSRB010000126.1:0-8289 GCA_038243445.1 Chitinophagales bacterium
AGCAGGCGTGTGTTGCTCATTTTTTTGCTCATTGCAAATAAAAACAATAAAAGAAAGCACAAAAAAAGGGGCTACCAACTGGTAAACCCCTGTATTAATAAATTGCTGCTGCGGTTAATAGCGGCCGTCTTTTTTATCCATATTACGACCAATACCATATCCTGCGCCGGCACCTAAAACTCCACCAACAACGCCACCTACAACTCTATTCTTTTTATTTATAACAGCACCTGCTACAGCACCGCCAGCAGTACCTATAGCAGCACCTTTCGCGGCTTTGCTCCAGCCTTTTTTACGCATTGCGGTGTTAGACGATTCGGAATTCATTGTACCGTTACTGGCAGAAGAACTTTTTCTTGCAACGGTTTTAGCTTGTGCTGCACCAGATGAGCGCATTGCCTTTTGAGCCACCGGTGCTGCAGCAATCCGGGCTGCATTATACTGTTCTACAGAAGCCAGTTCGTTTTGCGATTTCCAGTTTTGAAACTCGGCAAGTCCGGCGGTATCAGCAACTTTTTTTACCGAATCCTGGTAAGCAGCAATGATTGCGGCCTTGTCTGCATTGGCGTCTTTGTTGGTGTTGCACGCAGCCATCAAAGCAGCCACAGTAACAACAGAAAGGAACTTTTTCATGAGTAAAGAGTTTTTAAAGTGTATAGATTTATTCATTA
Source organism: Chitinophagales bacterium (assembly GCA_038243445.1). Taxonomy (GTDB): domain Bacteria; phylum Bacteroidota; class Bacteroidia; order Chitinophagales; family Chitinophagaceae; genus Flavisolibacter. The sequence continues at coordinate 672 of JBBSRB010000126.1, forward strand.
TAGACATTTTGCCAACTCCGTGCCAACAGAACTCATCAACTGTTAAAGGAAAAGGAAAGAGAACTACCTTAACATTCTGTTCTATAGCCTTCAACACAAATATTTAAAACTTAACCGCAACGGAAAAACCTTTCATTAAAAAGGTAAAACAAGCTTTCCACAAAGGTGTTTTTGTACCAAAAAACGGGGGTTAATTACTACGCGTGCACTTATAAAAAAGCCCCAGAGAAAGGGCTTCCGGGGTTTTTTAAAACTTATGAAAAAGGGGTAGTTACTGCCAGTTTTTAGAAAACACTTTTTGTAAAAGCGGTGTTGCGCGGGCTGCTTCTTCGGCACGCACCTGCTTTTCTTTTTCGGCAATTTTCCTAAACATGGCTTCGCTAACAGCGCCTGCCATAAGGTTGGCTAAATCTAAATTTAAACGGTTACCAACAATGCCTTTTACCGGCTCAATAATGTTATTCCATTGTTCAGTTAACCCATATTCGTCTACAGCCGATTGCATGACTGGCACAATGGACCGGCGCAGGCTATCACCAACGGAACTTCGTAAATAATCTGTTGCCGAAGTACCACCATTTTTTATGATGGACACTGCATTGCTCAAAGGCATGTTTGAAATTCCGGTTACAAAAAGAGGAACCGATTTAGTGGCTGTTTGTTCGGCGGCTGTACTTAAAGTAGTTGTAAAACGGTCAATTTCGTTAGTTAATCCTAATTGGTTTAGAGTATTCAATACTTTTTTTACAGGCTCGGGAAATAAGGTTGATAAGATCGTTTCTTTATTAAAAGCACCTGCAAATGATTCGTTGTTCACACCAAGCTGTAACAATTGGCGAATGGCGCTGGCGGCATCTTGTTCGGTTAACTTGTAACCTGCAAAACGTCCTGTGGTGCAGGAAAACGAAAACGGCAGCATAAAAGCTATCAAAAAGGGTAGAATCAATTTTTTCATAGTGTTTGTTTTTAATAACTATTTTGTTTGTAAAAACAGACGGAAAAACCGTGCTGAAAAGGAACTCTTGTTTGTTAAAAACATTACAAAAAGGGGGATCAACTAATTAACTATATGCTGCTCTTTTGCGCACTCATGTAAGTAACGAAAAGAAATGAATAGCGGCAAATACGCTGGTAAAAAACTACCGGCAAATACCTAAAGAAGTGCACCGATATTCAACCATTTTGTTGTAAGAAACAATTAAGAACGTAGCAAATAATTATTGCGGGTAACGCTACATGAACACAGCCCATAAAGATGTTTTCTTAAGTGAAAAGATGTTTGCTGATTAATATCGCCGGCTGTTGTCGCGCGGACCGCCGCTAAAGCCGCCCCTGTTGCCGCCACTACTACCACCGCGAAAGCCACCGCCCGATCCGCCTGAACTATTTCTGTCTTCCGCCTGTTTCACTACAAGCGGTTTTTTGCCTAATGAAATATCACTTAGGTGTTCAATAGCATCTTTACCATCCTGATCGTTTTGCATTTCAACAAAACCAAAGCCGCGACTTTTGCCGGTTTCCTTATCCAACGTAACCTTGGCAGATACCAGCGGCCCAAACTTTTCAAAGATTTCTGCTAATTCGTCGTCATACAAATCGTACGGAAGGCCGGCAACAAACAATTTCATACTGGTATTTATTCAACAAAAGTAAGCAAGTTTGTTTCCGGGAAGCCGTTTTTTACAAACAACTGAAAATAAAAGCGGCATCACTACCACCAGAATTAGATGGCAACCTATTTGAAGTGAAAAAGCATATGGAAGAGTTTGCAAAGAAGACAGCTTTTTACTTAAGCAGCGTGGTGGAAATAGTGGCCGCAGGGGTTATAGCTATGGTGCTGGCGCAATTTATTTGGGGCTACATTATTACTTTGTTTAAGAAAAAACAATCGCTAACCAACGGACGTTTACGCGTACAGTTTGGCACTGCACTGGCACTTGCCTTAGAGTTGTTACTTGCGGCCGACATTTTAATAACAGCAGTAGCGCCTTCGTGGGAAGATATTGGAAAGTTAGCTTCAATTGCAGCCATACGAACAGCACTGAATTTCTTTTTAGAAAAAGAACTGCAGCAAACTGAAAAGCGCGAATCGGGAAAAGAAACTGTTGCAAACAGCCGGTAACCAACTTTCTTCATCGGTCATAAAAGTTTCAAAACCTTTCAAAAAGGGGTGTGCTGATTATTTTTTTTCAAGCACCAATGTACTCATACACCGCACATCGTTTACGTTAACGGTTTTAAAGCTTTCTAAATATGAAACAGGAAATTGCTGCATGATTGTAGCTAAAATTGAGCGGGTTAGCAAAAAACGATTGGTTCCATCGGGTAAGGCATAAACACCGTTTTGTAGCCGTTCTACTTTGGTCTCTATACCAATGTTTGATGCCATCCGAATGAACAGGTTTCCGCCCACTTTCAACACCCGTAGCAGCTCTTTCAACATGGCAAATAAATGTTCTTCGGAACGGGCAAAATGCAGCACCGCGCTACAAATAATGGCGTCGAAATAATTATCGTTGAAAGGCACATTTTCTACAGCGGCAACGTTAAATCGTTCCGCCGGCAAATGATTATAAATGGATTTTAATTGTTTTATTGCTTGTTCGTTTACATCAACGGCATATACATCAATATCGTTATTTATAAACCATGGCAGGTTTCTTCCGCCGCCACAACCGGCATCCAATAAAACATCAGTAGAGCGATACCTTCCTTTCATTACCTGGTCAATCAGGTAAATATCGGTGTTGCCCAGCAAAGCGTTAATGTTGCCGTTTTGATTTTGCATTTTCGTGCTAAAAGAGTTGTTTTATTTATATGAGATTAACGCTCGAATGAGCACCATTCTGCACTGTAAAGTTTATTCATCCGGCGCATCGGCAGCCAGGGTTGTTTCTTCCCAGGCATCAAAATCTTTTTGCAATTGCTGAATTTTATTTCGGGCACCTTTTAGCGCTCCTGCACCGAGCAGCAACCGTAAAGGCGGGTTTTCCGATTCTACCGCTTTGATAATTGCTTCTGCGGCCTTTGCCGGACTGCCTGGCTGATGTCCGCTGTTTTTTCTTAATGTGGCTTTATTGGCTCCGGCAGTTTCGGCGTAATCGTCAATTTCAGTGGCGCTGTTGTTTGCCGATCGTCCAGCCCAATCGGTTCGGAAACCGCTGGGTGCAACAATGGTTACTTTTATGCCTAAGTGCGCTGTTTCGCGCGCCAGCGATTCGGAAAAACCATCTACAGCAAACTTGGTAGCATTGTAAAAACCAACTGCCGGAAAACCTACTAACCCACCGATAGAGGCAATGTTAACAATATGCCCGCTGCGCTGCTTTCGCATAATAGGCAGCACTTCTTTGGTTAGGTTGGCCAAGCCAAAAAAGTTGATATCAAACATGCGCCGCACCTCGCCTTCATCGCTTTCTTCAATAGCACCGAAGTAGCCGATACCGGCATTGTTTACCAACACATCTATACGTCCAAACTTGTCCATTACTTCTTTTACCGATGATGTTATTTCGGCCTGTGTTGTTACATCAAGCGTAACGGCAAGGGCAGCATCGGGATAGCTTTCCACAATATCTTTTACATCGTTAATATTCCGAGAAGCCACGCCAACTTTGTGGCCAAGCGCCAAAGCCTTTTTTGCCAGTTCGCGGCCAAAGCCGGTGGAGCATCCCGAAATCATCCATACTTTACTCATACAAATTTTTTATTTTTTCGTAAACCAATACCTTTTTCTAAGCCTTTTTAGCGGGTAAAGGTAAGCTTACAGCAGCGCTGCTTTTTATCCACTTCCCTTGCGGGCTAACCAAAATACAAGGTTATGAAAGCACGTTCTTATCTGTCAACAACAAAAAGCAGCCCTTTCGGGGCTGCTTTTCTTCTACTCTGCTTTTTGTTAAATATCAATTCTGTTTTGACGGTTATCGTCGTCGTTTAGGTCACCGTCCATACCGCGATTCATTTTATTTTCGTCTGTATTCATTTTTGCGTCGTTATCCACTATGCGGGAGCGCAGGCGCATGCCACCGGTTCCCCCTTCTCTTTTTCCCATTTGCGACTGATCTCCTACGTCCGGCATTGAGATTTCGTTGCTGCCCCGCTGGCTGCGGTTTTTGTACAGGTTTTCGTCGTTAAAATGTTCGTGACTGTAAAAATCATCCTTGTCTGAATATTCATTGGTTTTTAGTCCTGCCATTGCGGCTCCTGCACCTAAACTGCCAAATATATTGCGGATACTGTTTTCATGTTCGTCATCAAACCTGTCTTCGTCGTACTCTGGTAAGGCGCTAAGTTGCTCTGGAGTTACGCCATTTAAAATCACATCATCATCGTCTTTATGTAATTCAGCTACACCAATTGGTACCAGTACTTCTTTATCGTCCAAATCAAATTCGTTATCGTCCAGGTCCACTACCAGGTAGCGCACCTTGCAGCTTTGCACATCAAAAATCAATTCTTCCACTTCGCCAATTTGCCTACCGGAAGCATCTTTAACATCCCAACCGCGAATGTCTGGCTCGCCATCCATAATTTCAAAATCGCTGTTGCTTAGTTTCTGTAAGCGGGTGTTTCTATTATACTCTGTTGCCATTGTTATTTGTTTTAAAGGCTTAGCCTTTGGTGATTAAATACATATTTATCAATTTGTTTTTATTGCGTTGCAGCATTACCGGAGCGGGCTACAATTTCTACACGGCGGTTCTTCTGGCGACCGGCTTCGGTGTTGTTGGTGGCCACTGGTTGACCTTCGCCAATAGCGTTTACCGAAATACGCCCGGCATCTATACCATTGCTTTGCAACCAGTCTTTTACGGACTCGGCTCTTTGCTGGGCTAATTCCTGGTTGTACGAAGCACTGCCCTGCGCATCAGTATAGCCATATACCCGTACCTGCCCCTGATTGTAGCGTTTGTTAATAGAGTTAACCACTTCTTTTAAATTTGCTTCAGCGGATGTGCGCAAAGTAGCTTTGTCTTCGTCAAATAAAATGGTTTCGTCTATTCCATAAATTCCATAATTCTCGTTGCCTCGCACTGCAATATCGCGGTTGGTTACCTCATCGTAATTAGCTGCGGGTGCGTTAAAATCAACGTCGTTCCAGTCCGCATCGGTGTTTGTGGTAGAGTTGGTGCTGCTTACTGTATCGGTAGTAACCGGAGTTGTGTCGTCTGCATCGTTTCTATCTCGAGTTAAAAACCATATTAGCGCGGCTACACCAAGGAGCAAAAGAATCCAGGGTAAAATATTTGTCTTTTTCTTTGGTTGTACATTTAAATCTGCCATTTTTTTAATTTGAAGTTTTGTAAATATTTGATTTTTGGTTTATTGATTGTATTCTACTGCTGCATCGTTTGCTTCGCACTCTTTTTGAAGTGTTTCTATATTGTTATAAAAGTCGTGCCCGCCTTTTTAGATTCATCAATGTGCGGCTGCCCTTTTGAATTCTGTTTAATGAGAAGCACCCCTTTTTTACATGTTTTCAATTAATCTTTTCTTTTTAAAAGACCGGTATTAATCTTAAAAGGTAGCCAATAATGAAAAGGAGAAAGCAGCCTGATTGGCCGCTTTCTTATACCCTTTTTTACATGTTTCTGTTGCTGCTATCATCTCTGTCTGTTCTATTGTCCCAATCGGAGCGGTTGTTATCGCCTTTAAGCCTGTCCACATCTACTTCAGTATTTCGCACTGTATCGCGAACAGTTTCATTCCGCTCAGTTACATCTTTACTGATTTTTATTTCTTCCACCACGCGTGCTTCTTTGTTAATTACCGGTATTTCCGATCTTTCTGTTAACTCAATATCCTGATCTTGAAAAGCAGTGCTATCGCTATCGGTAACTGCACGGTTTACATCCTGCCGATCAACCCGCACATGCTCCTCACGCAGGCGAACATTTTCTTCCACCGGCTTTTCAATAATGCGACTGCGTACGCGCACGCCACCTCTTTCAACTTCCTGTTTGCCTACTTCCAGGTTTTCCTCTACGCGTTCAATTGTGGCATTTTCGTTGCCTGTTCTATCACTGCTAATTCCCGGCCTGTTACCTGCATACTCACGCGCGTTTTCATCTACATCGGCTGCGCCGCAGTCATCCAAAATATCGGCAGCCCTTTCGGCAGCGTCTTCCGATTGTGCATGAACCGTAACCACTGTATAACCGCTGTTGCCCATTCTTGAATAGCGGTCTGCGTCGTCGCTGTCGCTTCCAAACAATGACTTAAAAAAGCGGGTGATGCCGTTTTCCTCATCTCTGTCACTGCTGGTTGTTTCCGTTCGGCCGCTGCCTCTTGCCATATCTACCTGATCGCGGGAAATGCCCGCCTGTTGTAAGCGTTCAATTGCTGTTTGTGCTTCGGTTTCATTTTTAAATAAACCTATAACCGTCTGTGCCATAACTCCTCCGTTTTTTAATTGTTAATAAAAATTTTTATGATTTTGTAGGTGTTCTTTTTATTTCTACTGTTTCTTTTAAAAGGGTAATTTGCTGCAGGTGTGGTATTTCTGTTTTGGTTTTAATAATATGTACTTCTTCCAGTACTTCGTAACGCTTTTCCACCACCAGCACTTCGCGCACCACGGGCACAATCATGTTTTCGCCTTCGTGCCTGATGACGGGATAATGCTCCAGCAATTCTTTTTTACCCGGAACTCTTTCTACACGGTAGCCTTCCTGCACCAGTGGAATGTTAATAGAAGCTTCTTCTTCTGAAACTCTTTTACTGATATGTACTTTGCCTGTTTCTACCACTTCTTTACTCACCACCATAAATTCTTCTATTACAGGCAAAACAGTTGTGCCAGATGAAGAGTCCGCCGTCAGGGGCTGCTTATTGGTTTCATTGAGATCATTGTTGCGCTGTTCCATGTTGCATGCAGCTACAAATACAAGGCCTCGGCAAAATAGTACTTAAAAAGGGTTATAGAGGCGCTGTTAATGTCGATCCGTATATAAACTTCCTCAATATGATTATTTATGCTGCAGTGCTCCTTGCAGAAAATAAGGCGTTATTTGATGTGAAGAACCGCTTTTGCCAGGGCAATGCTTTCGGGCTCTCCGGTATGTTTTGCCGGCTCGTCGGAAAGTTTCACCACGGGCGTCCAGGTGCCGCCGTCGGGCAGCGCTTCCTTCATTTTCATAACAATGTTCATTGATTGTACACCCACGTCATTGGTAAAGTTGGTGCCTATGCCAAACGATATCATAATTTTTCCATCGCAGTAAGCCGCAATCTTTTTCACCTTTTCTTCGTTTAACCCATCCGAAAAAATAATGGTCTTTGAAAGAGGATCAATACCTAAGGATTGGTAGTGTGCAATGGTTGCATCGGCAAAAAGTAGCGGGTCGCCGCTATCGTGCCGAACGCCATCAAAAAGGCGCGCAAATTTTTTATCAAACACTTCGTAAAATTCGGTTGTGGTAAACGTATCCGACAAAGCAATACCTAATTCGCCCCGGTACACATCTATCCAATGCTCCAGCGCCATTGTATTTGCCATTTTAAAACCGTAACGGGCGCCGTGAAACATGAACCATTCGTGCGCGTGAGTACCAATGGGCTTTGTGCCGTAAAGCATTGCAAGATATACATTGCTGGTGCCCGCAAAAGTGCCGCTGTA
>JBBSRB010000127.1:0-8198 GCA_038243445.1 Chitinophagales bacterium
CAGCAATGGAAAACAAGCCCTGAAATTCGCTGGAAAAACATTGAAGAAATTAAAGGAAAAGGGGTTCGGGCTACAGATGCCGAAGGCAATGTTTATTTAGCCGGATCTTATGCTTTCGCGGCGCACGTAACCGTTGATGCTTCTCATGCCGTATATGTTTTAAAAAATGATGAACTATTAGGTTGGATAAATTTAGAAGATGAACTAAGACCCGAAGCAAACACTGTAATTGATTACTTAAAAAGTAAAAACATAAAAACTATTTTGCTCAGCGGCGACCGGTTTGAAAAATGCCAAAGCCTGGGCAACATGTTGGGAATAGATGAAGTAATTGCCGAACAATCTCCGGAACAAAAACTACAAATTATTACCAAACTTTCTGCAGAGCAACCAACAGTAATGGTGGGCGATGGAATTAACGATGCGCCTGCACTTGCAAAAGCAACCATCGGCGTTTCTATGAGCGAGGCTTCGCAATTAGCGGTGCAAAGTGCGCAGGTAGTTTTAATGAACAGCGGCTTAAAAAAACTTCCCACAGCACTTGGCTTGGGACGGCATACTTATCTTACTATAAAGCAAAATCTTTTCTGGGCTTTTATATACAATATTGTAGCAATTCCGGTGGCGGCCTTTGGTTTTTTAACACCAACTTTTAGTGCGCTGGTTATGGGTTTTAGCGATGTTGTTTTAGCCGCCAATTCAGGCAGGCTATTTGTGAAAAAGGTGGTTTAGTTCCGAACTTTTTAATGCTACAATAGTTTGGCCTTTAAGTTTACTGAAAGTTGAGATTAAACCTTTGTACTCTATTCTATAAATGACATTAACATTAAGTAAAGTACCTTGCACAATGCTCAATAAAAAACAAAATGTACAAGAGTGCGACGCAACAGAAGCTTAATAGTAGCAAAATGCTCAGTTCAATAATATCTTAATTAGTTTAGCCCTTTTTACTATGTTTCTGAAGCTACCGCACAAAAAAACAAACATCTATATTGCCTCAAAAAAACTGCTTTATCATTGTTATGAATTAACTATCGATATAGAGGCAGAAGAAAAATCCTTAATTGCCGAACAAATAAGAAAAGCCGCTCTTATGGCTCACATGGCGGTTACGAAAGCATTGCTTTCTAAAAAGAAGAGCGGAAAAAGAAAGCATTTTAAAGCCGCTGTTCAGGCGTACATAATTGTAGATGCGGGTTTGGAAATAATTTTAGAATTAGGTTGGAAAACGTCAGACCAAATGAGTGAACTAAGCAACGAAATACAAACCATTTTTGATGTGCTGACGAAAAGAGCGGAGAAGTAGGCATCATACTTTATTTACAATTTCAACCATGACAGAGCCGCTTTCCATATTAAAAAAGTACTGGGATTTTGACGCGTTTCGTCCGCTGCAGGCAGAAATTATTGAAGCGGTTTTAGATAAAAAAGATGTGTTGGCCTTGTTGCCAACGGGCGGCGGAAAATCTGTTTGTTACCAGGTTCCGGCGCTTGCGCAAGATGGTATTTGTTTGGTAATTTCTCCGCTGATTGCTTTAATGAAAGACCAGGTAGAAAACCTTAAGAAAAGGGGTATTCCGGCACTTTCTATTTACGCCGGACAAAGCCGGCGACAAATTGTACAAACCCTTAAAAATGCCGCCCACGGGCATTATAAGCTGTTGTATGTATCGCCGGAACGTTTGGAAACCGATCTGTTTAAAGAATATTTACCAGCGCTTGGCGTTAACTTGATTGCTGTAGATGAAGCGCACTGTATTTCGCAATGGGGATATGATTTCAGACCTTCGTATTTAAAGATTGGTGAACTTAGGAAAGAACTTCCAAACACGCCGGTGCTTGCTTTAACAGCTTCGGCAACGGAGGAAGTGCAAAGAGATATTTGCAAGCAGTTAGACTTTAAAGCCAATACCATTTTTCGGCAGTCGTACGAACGAAAAAACCTCTCCTACAGTACTTTTAAAGTAGATGCAAAACTGGCAAAACTTACAGACATTGTAAGTAAAGTTCCGGGCACTGCCATTGTATATTGCAAGAGCAGGAAACGAACAGTTGAAATTGCCAATCTTTTGCAAATGCATGGCTTTTCCGCGCATTTTTATCATGCGGGCTTACAAGGCGAAGAACGCAGTAAACGGCAGAAAGATTGGATTGATAATAAGATAAAAATTATGGTGTGCACCAACGCGTTTGGTATGGGTATAGATAAGCCCGATGTACGTTTGGTGGTTCATGCAGATGTGCCCGATTGTTTGGAAAATTATTACCAGGAAGCCGGCCGTGCCGGGCGCGACGGCGCCAAAGCATACGCTGTTTTGTTAGCTAACGAGCAAGACACAAAAGAGCTGAACGACTTGCACCAAACACGCTTTCCATCGCTTGAAGAAATAAGAAAAGTGTACAGCGCACTGGTTAACTTTTTGCAGGTGCCGGTTGGCTATGGCGAAGAGCGCAGCTACACTTTTAAGTTTGATGAATTTGTAAAAAACTTCAGCCTAAAAAGTATTCAAACCCTTTATGCGTTAAAGGCATTGGAAGCAGACGGATGGATTTACTTTAACGAAAAAAACTTTAGTGCGGCAACTGTTGTTTTTACGGCAGACAAAGAGCAGTTGCGCAATTTTACCCAGGCCTATCCCGAATTACAATACCTGATTACAGCTATGCTAAGAACATACGAAGGTATTTTTGATTACCCTGCTTTTATTTCGGAAAGCGTGCTGGCTAAATTGTTGCAAAAAGAGGAGATTGAACTTAAAAAAACACTGCTGCAAATAGCATCGTTTGGAGTAATACAATACACGCCGCAAGACAACAATCCACAAATCATTTTTAGAGAGGCGCGTCCCGCAGTGCAGGATTTAACCCTTAACTTAACCGAGTACAACAAACGAAAAGAAGCATTTAAAAAACGGGTGCAACAGATAATTGCTTACGCCGAAACAAGCACCTGTCGCAGCACGTATATAAATAGCTATTTTGGCGATAAAACAATGCCTTGCGGCATTTGCGATGTTTGTTTGGCTGCACGCGCAGGCAGCTTAACTGCAACCGAATTTGAAACAATAAGCGCATTAATTCAAAAAGAACTGCGTGTAAAAGAGGTAACGGCTGATGAATTAATAACTGCCTTAAAAGGGGTGAGAAAAGATAAAGCCTGGAAGGTTATAGAGTTTTTGCAGGGCGAGAAAATAATTGGGGTGAATGAAAAAGGTTTGCTGTTGTTAAATTAGGTTTAATCCCTTTCCTGCAATTGTATCAGCATGTAAAAATATTTTAAGGCATTATGGTCCTCAGAGTATCCCTGCAATAATATAGGCGCCAAAATATGGTTGGTTTAATTTTTTTAAGAACAAACCGATCAACAAATATTGTAAGAAGCATTATTACAATGCTTTTTAGAAGCTTCTAAATATTTATTATCGAAAGCAAAATCATACAGGAAACAGTTTAAACAACAAGAGTTGCCTTTTTTATATAAGGCAACTCTTAAAATGAGGAAGTTGTTAATTAGGTAATTTGAATAAGCCTTGGTGGCTTTTGTTTTGCTTCCTCTTTTTTGGGAATGAGAAGATGCAACAAGCCATTTTCGTACTTCGCCTGGATGTTTTCAATGTCCATCACATCTTTCTGCAAAGTAAAAGTCCTTTGGAAAGATTGGTAGCTAAATTCTTTACGGGAATAGCGTTCATCTTCCTTTTCCACATTTTCATTGCTTTTTTCGGAACTGATTGTCAGGGAATTTCCGTCAAGTTCAACTTTGAAGTCTTTTTTGGTCATTCCAGGTGCAGCCACTTCCACTTCAAAATTCACAGCAGTTTCTTTAATGTTTACCGCAGGAACTGTAGTGTTGGTGTCTGAGAAATTTTGGTTTCCCCAATTAAACAAATCCCGATTAAACAAATCGTCAAAAAGCACTGGCATTTGATTTAGCAGGCTTCCATTTCTTTTTACGAGTGTCATAGTTACCTCCTTTTAATGGTTAACAAATAAATTTTAAAAGGGGGAAATCAACTTATGTTCCATTGCAATTTTGAGCATTTTAAAGTGAAAATTTGTCGTAAAATGATTAAAAAATGTCAGTTTGAAAGTCATAATTTCTGTCTTGTTCGGGGTCGTATTTTCTGTCCGCTTTGAATTTAAGGGTGTGTCACCGTATAGCAGCTTACGGTTTACGCCTTGCAATGTGGCGGGGTTTTACTCCTTAGCCTTGGTTCGTGTCGGCACGAACAAATTGCTGCGTAACAGGAGACTTAGCACAAAGGCCAGAAAACCTTTGAAAAAGGGTATAAAAAAAAGCTTCCCGCTTATACAAATTTGGCAATGGCGCTTAACGTGTGTTGTGCGTCGTATTATTTGTTTTCAAGGAAGTTTTTCATCTCTCCATTTTCTCCAAAAGTTTGAATTTTTGGAATTCCTTTATCATCCACATATATCATCATTTTTGGTGAGCCATCGGGTCCCGCTAAAAATAAACCTGAACTGTTACCTTTCGTTTTTCCAATGAACAAGCGATTTACAGACCCTTCATTTTTCATTAATTCTCTGATTTTAGTATTCCGCTCTTTTTCGTCAACTATCGTTCTTAGTTCTTTAAGTTTTTTATTTCTTACATCTATGTTAGATCCTACAGGAAATTGATTTATTGAGATTCCCCTTTCTATGTAAGCTTTACCATCAGAATAATATTCGTCGTTTAGGATTTGTAGCACTTGGTCATCTTTGTAATTATCCATTGTAAAAGACATTCCAGAAATTATTTTACCATTGTTTTCTTTGGTTTGATATACTAAACCACCACATTCGTCTCCTTCATTATTAAAAAAAATAATTCCAGATGGTCGCTCTCTTTTTTCCCATTCTTTACCATTCATTCTGCCAGAATGTTGTCTTGTTTCGTTGCTTAAAACCATTCTTGGCAAATTATCTTCTCCTATTATTGTAATTTTTTTTACAATTAATTCATCTAATTTTTCATTTCTTTCTTTCTGACTAAAGCTGCTGAAAGCAAAGAAAGAAATTATTAGTGCGCTCAGTATGGCGTAAGCTGTTAGAAAGTTAATTTTTCTCTCTAATTTTTTGGTAATTTGATTTTCGTTCATTTCGATGTCGTTTATTTGTTTTTAATTTTTACTTACTGATGGTCTATTAATAATACTATCGGTTTTTGAAATATGCCGCACAACGTTTTGCGGTTTGGCGAAGGTGGCGATAATTACCACAAATGTTGATGAGGAGAACCAAACTTTGATTAACCACAAATGTGTCTGCGGAGCACTGAACCGCCACTTTTGCCAAACCGCTGTTACCTGCTGGCGTTCCTTCGTTCGAGTTAGCAGTCGAAAATGTAGTCAAACCTTATTTAATGATTTGTATTTTTCAAAGCAACTTTCTGTTAATGAATTTAACTCTGAAAAAAGATTTTCGTCAATGTCTTTGAAGTTGAAGCAAGATTTTCCTTGCATTTTGTTTTTAAGTTCTTCGCTTATGCTGTCTAACAATTCAGGATAGTAATAAATAGGCATTAAATGAAATGCAACATATGATTTTTTGATTTGGACAGCACCAAAAAAATCAGGTTTTTTATTAGTTTCAGTCTTTGGTGTGTTTAGATAATAGTTGTCAATTTTATTATGAAGCACAGCAAGATTTGGTTCATACCGTTCTAAAATTGATTTAAATTTACTGAAAACCTTATTACTGTCCATTTGTCTTAGCTTTTATAAGTTTGTGTCCAAATAAGGTTGAAGGAATAAATACTGTTAAACCAACAACAGTAAACCAAGTTGGGTGAGGTAATGAAAAAAAATTGGCAACTGCTGAAAGTGTCAAAATAATACCTGCAAAGATTGGTAATTTTCTATTATCGTTTTTACTGATAACTTTTATCAAAAGTCCACAAAGCAGAGAACCAATAATCCAACCTGCTAAAACCAAAAGCCAAAGTGAAAGTGGTTGATTTTCGTAAAAAGTTTTGACTGCAATATTGTCTTTGAAATCTAAACTTGTTGGTGCCGGGTGCAATGAAGCATTGATAGTTTCTGCTATTAAAAATGTTATGATAGCTGTTGCTAAACCCACAAATACTGAAAGAATATTACCCTTCATATTTTCTATTCTTTCATTTCTGCTGTTCGTCCTTTTCAGCTTGCAGGTAACGTTCCGCGGCTTGGCGAAGGTGGCGATTTCTACCACAAATGTTGATGCGGAGAACCAATGTTTGATTTAACCACAAATGTGTCTGCGGAGCATTGAACCGCCACTTTTGCCAAACCGCTGTTACCTGCCGTTTTCATTTGTGTGTTTATTCGAAAATCCTTGTTTTAAATTCAGTTCGCAACTGTTCAAAATTCAGTTTTGGTTCTTTGCAAATGTATATCGTTTGCCATAAATCTTTCTCGTCATCGGCATACGGATTATAAATTTGCTTTACAGCCACAACTGAATTAAAGAACGATTGAAAAAAGTCAATTCCAGCCTCCCCATTTGAAAACGCAATAATCGTTTTAGGCAATTCGCCTTTTTCCGGTGTCCAAAGATAGAAACTCCCGTGATATGAAAATGCTTTTGGAATTTCGTAATTTTCCCTAAAAAGGTTTACTCCTCCTGCTTGACTATAATGCTTGCCCCAAATTAAACAATCCTTTCTCTCGTCCATTGGTAGGCTATCGTAAACGGTTTGAAGTCCGTCCATAGTTTTTTCCCATTTTGATTTCGAGTAATACTCTTTATATTCGATTTCGTATCGATTGTCCTTCATTTCTATTCCCGCGAATTTTATAAATGAATCCAAGGGCAGGACTGCCAACCCAAATGGTAACAACACAATACCTGACAAAATAAAAAGAGCTGTAGTGGGATATAAAATCCATAGGCGTTTGGAGAGAATTCTTTGCTCAAACCAAATGCTCCCAAAGATTATCAAGGTAATCATTGCGGGATACATATAATACGCTTTGCTTTTGTTCAACGCCAAGAGTAATATGGAAATGACGATTGTAAATGCAATTGGGCGATAATAAGTAGGATTGTTCTTTGTTCTAAACATATAAATTAAACCGCCAATCCAAAAAAACAATGTTACTGGATTTAAGGATATAACTATACTCTCAATAACTCCTAATATTGACAGTTTGTCCAATTGTGTTTCATAAAGACGTGAGAACATATCAAGCACCGGAAACCCGTGCTTGTGTTGCCATATTACATTTGGGGCTATAACTAAAATGAACAAGAGAATGTATTTCCAAATGTCTTTTTGCAAAATTGCTGTCCGTGTCCGCTTATTCAATAGCAAACCAAGAAGTCCTGCGATGAAAAAAAGGATATCATATTTTGTGAGGAAGCCAAAACCAACGCAAATTGTTAAGTAGAGTAAATATTTTTTATCAAGCGTTTTTATAAACCTAACCGATTGATAGAACGATAACAGCCAGAACAAATGGGTAAAGACTACGGGTTGAAATAATTGATGTCCACGGCCGAAAGCTGGTGCGGTCAAAATGCAAAGTAGTACAATAAAAACTGCTTTTGATTTACCGCCAAGTTCAACTATCGTAAGTGCGATTAGTATTAAAATCAATAATGAAGCAATGTGCGAAAAGATGTGGTGTACAAATACGGATTGGGATTGAAATTGATTTTGAATAAAGGCCAGCCAACCAATAACGGGCGGAAATTCCATATATCCCAAATTTGGATGGTTTCCTGTTTCTATGTGCAATAATTCATCACCTTGAAATCCTGAATTTGCATCTGCAATCAAATGAAGTGTTAGCTTCAAAACACAAAAAAAAACTATGATTAATATTATTTTTCTATTTTCCATCTTGGTTGGTCAAATGGCAGGTAACGGATTAGGGATTTGCAATGTGGCGGGATTCTACTTCTTGTCGCCCAAAATAAGCACTGCTGCTGAACTTTTTTCTGAAGATTAAATGTAGCACAAAGCCGCCATTTTGTAAAGCCGGTGTTAGCGGTTGCGCCCGATGCTATCGGAAAACTTTTTTCTCAAAGTGCCATGAAGTAAAAACACTTTAAAAAGGGGTAAGGAATTGTGTAGGCTCCCCATTTTCAGTACGGTTCAAAAGTAGAATTTAAAATTATTTTATTACTACTACTATTATAACCAGATGTGGTAATGTGGTCAGGAACAGCGTGGGTTTGAGCGTGGGGTTGCTGTCCACATTTCCACATCA
>JBBSRB010000128.1:0-8191 GCA_038243445.1 Chitinophagales bacterium
TACAACAACTGGCGCCAGAACAACTTAAAAAGGTTCAAAAAAGGGGTGCTTTCCTTTATTTTAGTTGGACCAAAATATCTTTTACAAAAGGCCGCTTTTTATAGTCCGCATCAAAATAACGGTAGGTAACAAAGCCATCTTTACTAATAATGTATACAGCCGGAACGGGCAATAGCGGCGCTCCTTTTTGTGCATTAATCGCTAACAGATCGGTACCAAAGTTTTTGTACCGGGCCGCAATCTTTTCGTCTACTTCATATACAACTCCGTAGCTTTTCGAAACGGTCAGCGCATCATCATAAAGCACCGGAAATACAGCACCGGTTTTTTCAATTGTTTTTGCAATGCCACTTGCAGCTTCGGGAGTAATGGCCACCAGCGATGCTCCTCTATCGGTAATAAATTGAAGAGAATCCTGAAACCGCTTTAGTTCTTTATTGCAATATGGGCACCAGTTTCCACGGTAAAACAGGAGCACAATGGAACCCCTTTTTCGAAGGTTTTTTGTACTTATTTCTACGCCACTTTGATCCCGCAATTTAAAGTCCGGAGCTTTCGAATTTATAAACAACCCTTCGGGTTTTTCTTGTGCGGATGTAAGTAAAAACGTAAAAGCCATTAAAGAAAAAAGAAGCAATCTTTTCATAAAATCAATTGAATTTCAAATGTAACCAGCGAATGCACCAGGCGTATGAAAGATGTAGATTCTTAACAATACGTTGCACTTATTTTTAAACATAAAATAAGCTGCAGCAAGTAAAAAGCAAAAGGCAATGAGGTAATTAAAACGAAAACTTTCTTTTAAAATAAACACTGCAAAAAGGCTAAAAACAACCAACGTTATTATTTCCTGAACCAACTTTAACTGAAATGCTGAAAAGCCGCCTATGTAACCGAGCCGGTTTGCAGGAACCATGAAACAGTATTCAAGAAAGGCAACGCCCCAGCTTAAAAAAAAAGCTTTCCACAGCGGCATGCCGGTGTTTTTTAATGAGGTCGACACTCAATCGCAAATCCTAACTTTTTTTCTCCCCTAATTTAAGCTTCTAAAATCTACGGGAACCAATTTACTTACTCCGGCTTCCTGCATGGTTACGCCATAAATTACATCTACCGTGCTCATGGTGGTTTTGTTGTGCGTTACAATTATAAACTGCGAGTTCTGGCTAAACTCACGAATCATTTTAGTAAATTTTCCCACATTGGCATCGTCAAGCGGCGCATCTACTTCATCTAAAATACAAAACGGTGCCGGCTTAATCAGGTATATGGCAAAAAGCATAGCTGTAGCGGTTAAGGTGCGTTCGCCGCCACTTAGCTGGTTAATGCTGCTGGGGCGTTTTCCTTTCGGCCGTGCAATTATGTCAATACCTGTTTCGGCAAGATTATCGGGATTTTCTAAAACCAAATCGCAATGATCGTCTTCTGTGAACAAAGTTTTAAATACAGTTTGGAAATGCTCGCGCACACGATTGAAAGTTTCTAAAAACTTTTGATTTGCTGTTGTTTCCACTTCGGCAATGGTTTGTAACAAACTTCCTTTTGCATTTACCAAATCGTTTTTTTGCTCTGCAATAAAATCGTATCGCTTCTTCATTTCTTCGTAGGCTTCAATTGCCGTTGGGTTAACCTCGCCTAAATTTTCAAGCCGCTTTTTCAGCCGGTCCGATTTTTCTCCCAATTCTTCCGTTGGTGTAATTCCGCTACGCGGCTCGTCTAATATATCATCCAGCACTATTTTAAATTCCACATGCAGCCGTTCTTTCATTCCGGCAAGACTTAATTTCAATTCATTAAGTTTATCTTTTATTGCTGTTAGCAATTGCTCGCCGCCTTCTTTTTCTTTTGTTAACTGCCGAAGGCTGCTTTCTTCGGTAGCCAGACTGTTACGTAAATTATAATAAGACTGATCTTTTTCATTCAGACTTTTTTCTTCCTCTTCTCTCTTTCGCATTAAGCCGTACAAGCTTTCCTCAAGTCCTTTCAGTTCTTTTTCCAATTGCGCAACAGAATTCGAGGTTTGCGTAAGTTGTGCCGTATTTGATGTTACCTGTGCACGCAAATCGGTTAAGCCGCCGGTTTTAAACTGAAGCTCCTGCTTAAGAGCCGAAAGTTTACTTTGCTGGCGGGTTACGGATAAATTGATACCGTTGTATTGCGCATGTATTTCGTTGTATTCTGCTTCTTCTTTGGCGTGCTCTTTTTCGGCTTGTTGAAGGTTTGCCGAATAATCGGAAAGGGTTTTATTTAAGTGAAGCAGGCCGGATCTAACCCCTTCCATCGAAGTTTGCGTGGCGGTTAGCTGCCCGCTTAAATCTTCTAAGCGGTTGCGCGACTGCCCTTGTGAAAGCAACAGGTTTTCGAGTTTGTTTTGAAGCGTTAGCAATTGATTGGACTGTTGTTGAATAGCTCTTTCTCCTTCTCTGATGGTGCTGTCTTTCAGGTTTTGATTAAACACCACAATTTCCTGTTGGTGCGCTGCAATTTTTCCTTTAAAATCATCTGCAATCAACTGCTGCGCTGTAATTTGCTGGTGCAGTTTCTCCAGGTTTTTCGCCCGGCCAATCCGTTTACCTTCAAACAAGCCAACGCTGCCACCTTTTAAAGTGTAGCGCCCTTTTACGTATCTTCCTGTTCGCTCTAATATAACAGCTCCGTTGCTGTTTTCTAACGCTTTTTCATCGTTTGCAATAAACACATTGCCCAAAAGCTGCGCGGCCAGCGGGCGGTATTTTTCTTCTACTTCAATAACGTCCATAGCAGCTATGGTGCCATCGGGAGTGCTTTGTGGTGCCGCATCGCCAGCTACATCATCTAACAAAAAAAAGGCTGCTTTACCCTTTTTGGCGGCATCTAAAAGGTGTACCGCTGTAAGCCCTTCGTGCAGGTTAGCCACTACGTAGTAATTCAGGTAAGGCTCCAACACGTTTTCAACCGCTGCGCGATATTCTTCCTTTACATATATAATGTCGGTTAAAATAGGCGCTGTGTAGTTCCAGCTTTTATTGTTGTGCAAAAATTTCACGCTTTCAGGGTAACCTTCCATCGAATTGATCATGCTTTTTAAAAGATCATGTTCATTTTTTTTGGCGTCGAGTTTTCGGTTTTCGTCGGCTAATTGCTGCCGCAAACCTTCTAAAAAGGCTTGTGTTTGCAGTATTTGCTCCTTTGTATTATTGTGTTGCAGCTGAAGGTTTGCAAGCGATCCCTTTTGTTCTTCTACTTCGGCCTTTTTTGTACTGATGTTGTTTTCAAGCGTTTCCTTTTCTTCTTCTTTTGATACCTGCTCGTCTTCAATTTGCCGCATGGTGCGTTGAAGATTTATGATGGACGTATCGCCAACGGCTACTTTTTTTTCGGCGTCGAACTGCTCTCGTTGTACCTGCTGAAATAACGTGCGAAGGTTGTTTACCGCTTTGCGTTTTTCATCTACTTCAGAACGCTTGTTATCTACGGCAAGTCGTGCCTCTTCCAGTTGTTCAGTAACGTCTTCCAGCGCTTCTGTTTCATCTTTTAACTGGCGTTGCGTAAACAGCAGGCTTTCTTCAATACCGGTTATTTGCCCTTCGGCTTTTACTAAAAACTCCTGAAGGCTGGCGCCCTTTTCTTTTAAATATTGCAGGCGCTGTACAGCCAGATTCTTTTCGTTTTCTTTTGTGCGTACTTCCTGCACTAACGCGTTGAACCCTTGTTGCAGCGAATGCAGCTCTTTTTCCTGGTTAATAAATGTTATGCGTTGTTGTTCCACATGGGCTTCCCGCGTGGCAATGGCCGCTTCCAAAGCAATGCGTTTATCGGTTTCGGCTTCGTGTTGGACGGTTAATGTTTTATAGGTGCCGTTAAATCCTTCCAGTGCCGCTTTCGCCAGTTCTATGCTTATTTCGCGATATTCTTTTTTTATCTCCTGCCATTTCTCTGCTTTTTTTGCCTGGTTTTCCAGCATTTTCAACTGGTTATTTATTTCAAACAACAAATCTTCAATGCGGGCAAGATCCTGCTCGGTTGCATCGAGCTTTAGTTTTGCTTCTTTTTTGCGGGTTTTGTAAATAGAAATTCCGGCGGCTTGCTCCAGCATCCGGCGACGGCTGTTGTCTTTATCTTTTATTAAATCATCCACCATTCCCAGCTCAATAATGGCGTAGCTGTCGGTAGAAATACCCGTATCCATAAACAGGTTTTGGATGTCTTTTAAGCGGCAGGTTACATCGTTCAGCCGGTACTCACTTTCGCCATTTTTATAGTATTTACGGGTAATGGTAATATGGTTAAACTCGGTAGGCAGCAGGTTTTTGGTGTTTTCAAACGTCAAGCTTACCTCGGCAAGTCCGCTGGCACCGCGGGTTTTGGAGCCGTTGAACACAAGACTTTCTAAGTTTTCCGATCGTAAATGTGAGATTTTTTGCTCGCCTATTACCCAGCGTATGCTGTCAACAATATTACTTTTACCGCAACCGTTCGGGCCTACAATGCCAGTGATGTTTTCATCGAAATTGACAATAGTTTTATCGGCAAAGGATTTAAAGCCTTTTATTTCTAAAGATTTTAGTCGCACGGCTGCACAATTTTTTTAGCCGGCAAAGATAACCGAACAATAAAAAACGCAACGGAATATTAGATAAAATGGACTTATACCCTTTCTTGCACCTTTTTCACCAACATGTATTTTTTATTAAAAACAAGGAGTAACTCTTTTTTCATTCCTACCTTTTTTTTAGGCACATTTGCACACTTCAATTTTATTAGATTAAATTTCATTTATGAAAACAATTATTGTTCCGGTAGATTTTTCGCGAACATCTATAAACACTGCGCATTACGCCCTTAAAATGGTTACTGGCGGGCAAGATGTGACTATTATTATTTACCATGCCTACGAAAAGGAAACCGAAGCGGCCGAAGCACAAGAGCTGCTGGAAGAGCTGAAAGGAAAAATGGGTGAATACGGCGTGTCCAAGGTAACGGTTCATGCCGAAGAATCAACAGATTTTCCGGATGCTCTTTGCCGTTTTGCCCGTCATAATGCGGCTACATTAATTGTTATGGGACTTACCGGAAAATCGAAACTGCAGCAGCTATTTCTGTCCAGTAAAACTTTAAAAATTGTTGATAAAAACCCATGTCCTGTTTTAATTGTTCCCCCATCGGCAACGTTCAATCATATAAAAAATGTAGCGCTTACATCCGACTTTAAAGAGGTGGATCTTACTATTCCATCGGCTCCTATAAAGGCGGTGCTGCAATTGTTTGAGCCAAATCTGCACATTGTAAATGTTAACAGCGAACATTATGTTTCCTTAACAGAAGAATTTCAAGCGCAGCGCATCAAATTTGCCAACATGTTTTCGGAGTTTCATCCGGAATTTTATTTTATAGGCACATACGATTTTCACGAAACAATCAACCAATTTGTAAGCGATAAACAAATTGATTTGATCATCACCATACCAAAATCGCACTCTTTTATAGAAAACCTGTTTAAACCAAGCAATACAAAAAAACTCGTGTTTGAAAGTACAGTGCCTGTTTTGGCGGCACACGAATAGGCCTTTTTTAAGTCTTTTTGTGCGCGCCGTTAAGAGCTGATTTAGCTTTGCCACAACTAAGGCTCTGCAGGTTTTTATTATAACCGTTCTGCATGAAAAATATAAAACTCATAGAAGTTCCATCTGAAATTGGCGCAGGTACCCGTGGTGCAAGCCTTGGAATTGATGCTATTAAGATAGCGGCGCTCGATTTTATGAGCTCGTTTTTTATCCACTTTCCTTCCGAAAAAATTCCGGTAGATAACAAGCTATTGTACGAACCAATACTATCGCCTTACGCCAAACGTATTAACGGGTTGGTATCTGTGTACGAAAAAGTAAGCAAAGCAGTATCGGACTCGGTAAAGCAAAATTTTTTTCCGGTGGTTTTAAGCGGCGATCACAGCATAGCCGGCGCTACTATTGCGGGCATAAAAATAGCAAAGCCACAAAGTAAACTAGGTGTGGTTTGGATAGATGCACACGCCGATTTGCACACGCCTTATACTACACCATCGGGCAATATGCACGGCATGCCGCTTTGTACCGCCATTAATGAAGACAATGATGAAATGGCGGTACATGAACTTGACCCCGAAACAAAAAAGCAATGGAATTATTTAAAAAACATTGGTAAGATAGCGCCAAAGGTTTTGCCCGAAGACATTGTATTTATTGCCTTGCGTGATTTTGAGAAAGAAGAAAAACACCTGATTGATAAGTACGGTATAAAAGTAATTACAAGTAAAGAAGTGCGCAGCAAAGGGCCCGAAAATATTGTTCGTGCGGTTACGCGTTATTTAAGCGATTGCACCGACATTTATGTTTCGTTTGATGTTGATTGCTTAGATTCATCAATCTCCAAGGGCACGGGAACCCCTGTGAGTAACGGGCTAAAAGAACGCGAAGCGGAAGACCTTGTGTCGAAGTTTATGCAAAACAGAAAAGTTTGTTGTTTTGAAGTAACCGAAGTAAACCCAACGCTTGATAAGGAAAATTTAATGGCAGAAATTGCGTTTAACATTTTGCAGCGTAGCGTAAATGTGCTGATGATGAGTTGATGAACAATGGCAATGGTTCATTCCTATAAACCGTGTACAACTTCGACCCCTTTTTGAAACGTTTGTTCAATAGTAATGCATTTTTCAATTCTGATTTTATGAAAACAAGCCTGAATGATGAGAAGCTTAATAATCGCCTTGGTATCAATTCTGGTAATCTCTTGTAACAATCAACAAAAACAAAAAAAGATTTCATTTGAAAACGAAAATTTAATAAAACAATATTTCAGATATTTCAACAATCATGATTGGGAAAAGATGGCGAATATGTACACCGAATCTGCTGACTTTAAAGATCCATCACTTGAAAAAGGAATTGTAAAACAAACAAGGCGGCAAATAGTAAAAAAGTACTCCGAACTAAATAACATTTTTCCAGACCTTCACGACCAAATTATTCATATTTATCCGTCGGGTAACAATCACATTATTGTAGAATTTAATTCCAGCGGAACGGTCGATGACAATTCGAAGTTTGAATTACCAATTTGTACCATTTTCACAATTAAAAATGGAATGATCACAAAAGACTTTACCTATTTTGATAACTTTGAAGAATCACCATCTGAATAAATGAAAAGAGTTCGTGAGGACACGAACCGATGTGATGGAGGGTTTTTAATTCCGGTTTTAATTTTTATAAAAACATATACAGTAACAGAAGAATAAGAAAGTACAATTTGTCGCTTCACTCCTATTATAACAAAATCCTAAACCGGCAACCCTTTCAAAGCTTTATCTTTGCGGGCTTTATTACTACTTTATGCTTGCAGGTTTACAAAACGTAACATTCGAATTTGGTGCCCGCACTATTGTGCGCAATGCTACCTGGCACATTCACCCCAACGATCGCATTGGGCTTGTGGGATATAATGGAACCGGAAAATCTACCCTTTTAAAGGTGTTTGTTGGCGAGTTAATGCCCTCCGAAGGAACTGTGGAACGCGGCCGCAATACCACCATCGGGTATTTGCACCAGGATCTTTTAAGTTTCGATACCTCAGAATCAATATTACAGGTAGCGCGCCATGCTTTTGATAAAGCCGTTGCTATTGAAAAAGAGCTGCAAACAATTACCGATCAGTTAGCAAAAAAAGAAACCGAAGAATTACTTCATTTATATAGCGATAAACTGCACGAGTTTGAAGAGGCTGGCGGTTATAATATCGAACATCAAACCGAAGAAGTGCTGCAAGGCTTGGGTTTTGCAAACGCCGATTTGCAAAAGCCTTACCGGCAGTTTAGCGGTGGATGGCGCATGCGGGTGTTGCTTGCGAAAATGATTTTGCAGCAGCCCGATCTTTTGTTGTTGGATGAACCTACCAACCACTTAGATCTTCCTTCTATTGAATGGCTTGAAAAATACCTGCAGCATTATAAAGGCGCGGTAGTAATGGTAAGTCACGATAAATACTTTTTAGACAGGATGGTAAAAAAGGTAGTTGAACTGTATCAAAAAGAACTGCACATTTACAACGGCAACTACACCTGGTACGAAACCGAAAAAGAGCAAAGAGTTGACTTGCAACAAAGAGCTTTTGAAAACCAGCAGGATTATATTCGCCAGCAGGAAAGGTTTGTAGAGCGGTTTAAAGCAAAAGCGTCAAA
>JBBSRB010000129.1:0-8084 GCA_038243445.1 Chitinophagales bacterium
TAAACCGGTATTGCTTGTTACTTCTACTTTTTCGGGCGAGGGAAAGTCGTTTATCAGCACCAACATGGGCGCCGTAATGGCGCTGACGGGCAAGCGCACCATTGTTCTGGAGTTTGATATTCGCAAACCAAAGGTGTTAAAGCAATTGGGCATTCCTAAAAAGCCCGGATTAACCAATTACCTCCTGGGTAAGCTGGCGCTTGAAGAACTGCCTGTAGCCGTTCCCGGAAACGATAAATTATTTGTTCTTGCCTGCGGGCCGGTTCCGCCAAACCCCGCCGAGCTGCTGCTGGACCCCAGGCTGGACGAACTTTTTGCTTACCTGAAAGCGCATTTTGATGTAATTATTATAGATACAGCACCCATAGGAATGGTAAGCGATGCACTCACCCTTAGCCGCTTTGCCGACGCCACCTTATACATTGCCCGTCAAAATCATACGTTTAAACGGCAGATAGGAATTATTGATGATTTTTATCAAAACGGCAAACTGCCTAAAATGGCCCTTATTTTAAACGATGTAAAACACACGTCCGGTTACGGCGGCTACGGCTATGGATATGGATATAATTCCGGGTATTTTGATGATGACGAACTGCCCCAGCAAAAGGGGCTTGCCCGCTACTTTGGCTGGTTAGATGTCTTTAACAGGGGCAACAAAAAAGCATAGAAGAAATGAGAATATTAATAACAGGAGGCGCCGGTTTTATTGGCTCTAATCTTACCCATAGCCTGCTACAACACCCCCAGGTACAAAGCGTTCGGGTGCTGGATAACCTGGCTACAGGCAGCCGGAAAAATATAGAAGAATTTTTTGCACACCCCCGTTTTGAGTTTATGGAAGGCGACATTCGCAACATAGAAACATGCCGAAAAGCCTGCACCGGCATAGATGCCGTTTCGCACCAGGCAGCTTTAGGCTCTGTTCCCCGCTCTATAAACGACCCCCTAACTACCAACGACGTAAACATAACCGGAACGCTGAATGTTTTTACTGCAGCTAAAGAAAACAACGTAAAAAGGGTTGTGTATGCGGCTAGTTCCTCAACCTATGGCGATCATCCGGGGCTGCCGAAAGTGGAAGACGTCATTGGTGCGCCGCTATCGCCCTACGCAGTTACAAAATACGTAGCAGAATTATATGCCCGTGTGTATGCCAATGTATATGGGTTGCAACTGATTGGTCTGCGGTATTTTAATGTGTTTGGACCTAAACAAGACCCCGCCGGAGCGTACGCCGCTGTAATTCCGCTATTTATGAAAGCGGTGCTGGACAATGAGCCGCCAACCATTAATGGCGATGGCGAAACCAGCAGAGATTTTACCTATGTAGGAAATGCAGTCCACGCCAATGTGCAGGCACTTTTTGGTAAAGATTCAGCTGCGCTAAACCAGGTGTACAATATTGCCTTTGGCGAACGAACTACTTTAAACGAACTTTTTGAAACCATAAAAGGCATTGCCGGCAGCGACCTGGCACCGAAATACGCACCCGAACGCCCCGGCGATGTAAGGCATAGCCTGGCCGATATCACAAAAGCAAAAACGCTTTTACAGTACCACCCCGCCGTAAGCGTACGTGATGGGCTCAAAGCTACTTTCGACTGGTACCGCGAGCGCCATAACTTATCGTATTCTGTATAAAACCTTTCAAAAAGAGGTGCCGGCTTGCAGTTGCGTTAAGGATGGCAGAAAAAGTTTAGAAGGTTTAGGGGGTTTAGATTTAAAACCCTTCAAAAAGGGTATCTGTTCACCGTCATTGTAAGGAACGAAGCAATTCCCTTTTCTTTTAAAAACTCTTTTAAAAAGGGATATTTTTCCCTTGTCATTGCAACGAACGAAGCGCTCCCTTTTATATAAAAACACATCAAAAAGGGGTATATTTTTTCCTTGTCATTGTGAGGAACGAACAATCTCCTCTTCACAAAATTCTTTTCTCTGTAAAAAATGCTACAACAAAACCCTTCAAAAACCCTCCTGATTACCGGAGGCGCCGGCTTTATAGGCTCGCATGTAGTGCGGTTGTTTGTAACCAAATACCCTCACTATAAAATTATTAACCTGGATGCCTTAACCTATGCCGGCAACCTCGAAAATTTGAAAGATATTGAAGACGCACCTAACTATATTTTTGAAAAAGTAAACCTGTTAGATGCTCCTGAACTGGAGCGTGTTTTTCAGCAATACAATCCCGGTGGGGTTATTCACCTGGCTGCCGAATCGCATGTGGACCGCTCAATTTCATCGCCGCTTGATTTTGTTTATACCAATGTGGTGGGTACGGTTAACTTGCTAAATGCGGCAAAAACGCATTGGGCTCAGCATCTTTGTCATCCTGAGCTTGCCGAAGGGTCACCAAATCTTTTCTACCACGTTTCCACCGACGAAGTGTACGGCGCCCTGGGCGATACGGGCTTATTTACCGAAACCACGCCCTACGATCCTAACTCGCCGTACTCTGCGTCCAAAGCCGCATCCGACCATTTTGTTCGTGCTTATGGCGAGACCTACGGACTGCCTTATGTGATATCCAATTGCTCCAACAATTACGGTCCGTATCATTTTCCCGAGAAACTAATCCCCCTTTTTATAAACAATATCATTACCAGAAAGCCTTTACCGGTGTATGGTGATGGTTTATATACCCGCGACTGGCTGTTTGTAAAAGATCATGCTGCCGCTATTGACCTTGTTTTTCACCAGGGGAAAAAGGGTGAAACGTATAACATTGGCGGCTTTAATGAATGGAAAAACATTGATCTTGTAAAGCTGCTGTGCAAACAAATGGATGAAAAACTGGGCAACGAACCGGGCACAAGCGAAGATTTGATCACTTATATTAAAGATCGCCCGGGACACGACCGGCGTTATGCGATTGATGCTTCTAAAATAAATGGCGAATTAGGTTGGAAACCGAGTGTAACGTTTGAAGAAGGTTTATCGCAAACAATTGATTGGTATTTAGAAAACGAAGAGTGGTTGCAACATGTAACATCGGGTGATTATCAAAAGTATTATGAGGAGCAGTATGAGGGCGTTTAGTTGTTTAGGGAGTTTAGAGGGTTTAGATGTTTAGAGGGTTTAGATGTTTAGAGGTTTTAGAGGGTTTAGAGGGTTTAGGTGTTTAGAGGGCGTTTAAAGATTAATTCGTTTCCTTGTTTTTAAATTTCATCCGTATTATCTATTCGAATGAAATATGTTTACTGTCATAGTCCAAACTTCTAAACCCTCTAAACCCTAAACCCACATGCATCAGTATTCATTTGAAAAGCTTGGTGTTTGGCAGGAAGCAAGATCTCTAAGCGTGACTATTTACAAGATAACAGGAAACTTTCCTCAGGATGAAAGATTTGGATTGGTGAGTCAATTACGACGAGCAACCATTTCCATTGCTTCTAACATAGCAGAAGGCTCGGGAAGAACATCTTATAAGGATCAGGCTAACTTTTATCAAATAGCTTACAGTAGTGCATTGGAAGTATTAAATCAGTTGATTATCTCAAGTGATTTAGGTTTTATATCAATCGAAGATTTAGCGGTATGCAGAAATAAAATTGAATCCATTTCAAATAAATTGAATTCGCTCCGGCGATCAATAAAAAAGGACTAACCAACTAAACATCTAAACATCTAAACACCTAAACATCTAAACATCTAAACATCTAAACACCTAAACACCTAAACACCTAAACTCTCTCAACCCTAAACTTCCTAAACCCTAAACTTCCAATGAAAGGCATCATCCTCGCAGGCGGCTCCGGCACCCGGCTGTACCCCATTACAAAAGCTATTTCAAAACAGTTAATGCCTGTTTACGATAAGCCAATGATTTATTATCCGCTTTCGATTTTAATGATGGCGGGCATACGCGAGGTATTAATTATTACCACGCCCGAGGACAACGCCTCTTTTCAACGGTTATTGGGCGACGGAACTGCGGTTGGTTGCCGGTTTAGCTATGCCATTCAGGAAAAGCCCAACGGACTGGCGCAGGCCTTTGTAATTGGCGCAGGTTTTATTGGAGAAGATAAAGTAGCCCTTGTATTGGGCGATAATATATTTTATGGTTCGGGCTTAGGCCGGCAATTGCAGGAGCTGAATAACATCGAAGGAGGCTATGTATTTGCTTACCAGGTATCAGATCCCGAACGTTACGGTGTAGTGGAATTTGATGAAGAAAATAACGTTCTTTCCATTGAAGAAAAACCATCCAGCCCTAAAAGCAATTACGCCGTTCCGGGGCTTTATTTTTACGATAACAAAGTAGTGGAAATTGCCCGCAACATTCCCCCTTCGGCAAGAGGCGAATACGAAATAACAGACGTTAATAAAGAATACTTAAAAAAGGGTAGCTTAAAGGTTGCTATTTTAGACCGCGGCACGGCCTGGCTTGATACCGGCACGTTCGATTCGCTAAACGATGCCACTGAATTTGTACGGGTAATAGAAAAGCGCCAGGGAACAAAAATTGGTTGTATAGAAGAAGTAGCCTTTCGGATGGGTTTTATTAATAGGGAAGAATTATTGCTTCAGGCGGAAAGTTTAGCAAAAAGCGGGTATGGGGTGTATTTGAAAAGTTTGGTAAAGTAAGGCAAGCTTCAGCAGTGGAAGAAGGAAATACTTAAAGCACGACTACAGTAGTCAGATACTTTGTACGATTAATATAGGAAAAAAGTAACGGAGCAACACCCTTTGTAATTACATAGAGCATTTAGCTATGGATATTTCAGTCATACAAATCGGAAATTCTAAAGGCATTCGTTTAAGTAAAACTTTAATTGAACAGTACAACATTACAGATGCTGTTGAACTGATTCTTGAAAAAGAGCATTTTATTATAAAACCAAAGTAAGCAGCCAGAAAAGGGTGGAAAGAATTATTCAAGAAAATGCATGCCGCTGGTGATGATGCTTTGCTGATGCCGGAAGTGTTTGAAGAAGAAAGCTTTGAAGAATGGAACTAGCGCAAATTCAAATTGTTTTAGTGAACCTCGACCCAACAATTGGCAGCGAAATGAAAAAGACCCGGCCCTGTGTCATTATTTCGCCTAACGAAATTAATAAGTACTTGCAACCGATTGTTGTGGCTCCCCTAACAAGCAGTTCAAAACGGTATCCAACTCGTGTTCAGGTAAAGCACAATAAAGCCAAAGTTTGGGTAGTGCTTGACCAGGTGAGGACCGTTGACCGGCAACGAATTGTAAAAATAAGTGCCGCTTTAACTAACAAGGAAATAGATAAGGTCAAAACTGTAATAAAAGAAACTTATGTTAACTAAGAGTAAGCAACTGGCATACATCTTTGTTTGATAGAAAAGCGGCAGGAGCCAAAAATTGGCTGTATAGAAGTAGTGGCCTTTAGAATGGGTTTTATTAATGGCGAAGAATTATTGATTCAGGCGGAAAGTTTAGCAAAAAGTAGGTATAGATAATATTTGAAAAAAGAGGTTTTGTATCCAAATGTATGATGCGTGCTAAATAACCCTTCGGCAAGCTCAGGGTGACAAGCACTCCGAAAGTGCAGGAACGTGTTGCTGTCATAAAAACACTCTTGGCAGGCTGAGCTTGCCGAAGCCTCTTATGGCGTTTTGGAAAAGTCCATCATACAATTGAACACACAACCCAAATTAGAATTGATAATGAATGATAAACAATTTTTTGCGCATCCATCTGCCTATATTGATGAAGGTTGCGAGATTGGAACAGGCGTTAAAATCTGGCATTTCAGCCACATAATGAAGGGTTGTAAAATTGGTGAAAACTGCAACATCGGTCAAAATGTAGTAGTATCGCCCAAAGTGGTATTAGGCAAAAACGTACGGGTGCAAAATAATGTTTCCATCTACGAAGGTGTTATTTGCGAAGACGATGTTTTTCTTGGACCATCCATGGTTTTTACCAATGTAATAAACCCGCGGAGTGCTGTTAGCCGAAAGAGTGAGTACAAGCCCACGCTGGTGCGCAAGGGTGCATCTATAGGCGCCAATGCAACCATTGTTTGTGGTAACGAAATAGGCGAATATGCTTTCATTGGCGCAGGTGCCGTAATTACTAAGCCTGTTCCAGCTTACGCGTTGGTGGTGGGCAACCCGGCCCGTAAAATAGGCTGGATGAGCGAGTATGGACAACGGTTAGAGTTTGATCCTTTGGGTTTTGCTACCTGTTCGGAAAGCGGCGAAAAATACCTACTTCAAAATAATAGCGTTCAAAAAATAGAAAACCAATGAAGAATTTTGCAATGATTGGGGCGGCTGGTTTTATTGCCCCCCGCCATTTAAAAGCCATAAAAGACACCGGAAACAGCTTGGTGGCAGCCCTTGATAAATTTGACTCTGTTGGTATAATGGATAGCTTTTTTCCAGAGTCGAGCTTTTTTGTGGAGTTTGAACGATTTGACCGACATATAGAAAAATTAGCACGGGAAGGCAAACCAATTGATTTTCTTTCTGTTTGCTCGCCAAACTACCTGCACGACTCGCACATTCGTTTTGGTTTACGACAAGGCGCTTCAGTTATTTGCGAAAAACCCCTGGTATTAAACCCCTGGAACGTAGAAGCATTAGATCAATTGCAAAAAGAAACCGGCAAGGAAGTGTATAACATTTTGCAATTAAGGTTACACCCCGATATTATTGCGCTAAAACAAAAGGTTGATGCGTCGGATCCTTCCAAGATATTTGATTTTGATCTCGCTTATATTACTTCAAGAGGTAATTGGTATTATACCAGCTGGAAAGGAGACGTTGCAAAATCGGGTGGTATCGCTACCAACATCGGCATCCACTTTTTTGATATGTTGATTTGGATTTTTGGTGCTGTAAAAGAAAATATTGTGCATGTACATACGCACGACAGAGCTGCCGGCTTTTTGCAATTAGAAAGAGCAAGGGTACGCTGGTTTTTAAGCATTAATGCCGATACGCTGCCCGAAGCGATGAAAGCAAAAGGCCAACGAACCTATCGTTCAATTACCCTTGAAGGCACCGAGATTGAGTTTAGCGAAGGGTTTGCCGATCTTCACACAAAAAGCTATAGCGCCATTTTAAACGGTGAAGGCTTTAATGTAATTGAAGCACTTCCTTCCATTAAATTGGCGCATGCCATTCGCACTCAAAAGCCAATTGGACAAAAAGGAGATTATCATCCCTTTGTAGGTAAGCCGCTCACGGCACATCCGTTTGCGGTGGAGCCCCGCATTCAAACGATTAATGTATAATATGGAAGTAAAAACCAGGACTTCGTTTATTCCTTTAGCTCGCCCCGATATTAGGGAAGAGGACATAGCGCTCGTGGTAGAGGTGTTGCAATCGGGCATGCTCGTTCAGGGAAAGTGGGTTGAAAAGTTAGAAGCGGCCTTTGCTGAGTACCACGGTGTTCGTCATGCCATTGCCGTTTCCAATGGCACAGCTACCTTGCACCTGGCGTTGGTAGTATTAGGCATTGGCCCCGGTGACGAAGTAATTGTTCCAGCTTTTTCCTATACGGCTACCGCCAATGTGGTAGAATTAGTTGGCGCAACCTGCGTGTTTGTTGATGTGGACAGCCGAACCTTTAATATAGATGTAGCGCAGATAGAAGAGAAAATAACAACAAAAACCAAGGCTATTATTCCGGTACACGAATTTGGACTTGCCTGCAATATTGCAGCAGTTTGTGATCTGGCAGCAAAGTTTAACCTACCGGTTATTGAAGATGCTGCCTGTGCATTGGGCGCAAAGCAAAACAACAAGCTGGTGGGTACGTTTGGTCTTATGAGTTCTTTTTCCTTGCATCCCCGAAAATCCATTACATCGGGCGAAGGAGGACTTTTGTTAACGAACGATGACGCTCTTGCAACTAAATTGCGGCAGTTAAGAAACCACGGCATTGAAATGGAAGAGGGCGAAATGAATTTTGTGGAAGCAGGTTTTAACTACCGTATGACCGACTTTCAGGCGGCGCTTGCCTGGAGTCAGTTTCAACGGATTGGGGCAACGCTTACGTATAAAAACGAGCTGGCTGAGGTGTACTTAAAAAATATTGATGAAGAGGGGTTTGACGCTCCCCATTTGCCCCCCGGTCACAACCATACGTGGCAAACATTTCA
>JBBSRB010000130.1:0-8078 GCA_038243445.1 Chitinophagales bacterium
CGGTAAACCAAAACACCGAAACGCCTAAAACTAAAAGAACAGCTACGGCAATGCGCAACCAAAAAATAGAAGGAACTACTTTTTCGGTAGAACGGTACAATTCGTTTTTAAAGGGATAAACTTCAACCACAGTGCTATCGAGTTTAGCCTGTTGCAGCAGTTGCGCCTGTTGGTTGTAATCGGCATCTGCTGCCAGGCGCTTTTCTACTTCAACACTTTCCTGGGTGTTTAATTCACCATCTATATAAAGCAGCAGGTCATCGTCAATAAAGTTTGCTTTTATATTTTGCGAAAGCAGGCTTTCTTTGGCATTAAACAATACTTCTTCGGCTGGTAGTTTTGTTGCTGCCAACATTTCCAGCTCTTCCTGCAAATGAGGGTGCATTGCAGCAAACGCTTCTACAGCCTCTGTTTCGGCGGCTGTTAATTCGCCATCCAAATACAGCAAAAAGGCCTCCTGGTAATTTGTGTGGTTTATATGTTGGTGGTTAAATAACATTTTCGGATTTAACTAAATAGTTTTTTAATTGAATGCGGGCACGGTGCAAATACACTTTTACCTGGCTGCTGTTTAGCCCTGTAATCTGCCCAATTTCTTCGTAGCTGTAGCCTTCGTAATCTTTCAGCATTACCAACGAACGTTGTGTTTCGCTCAGGCGGCTTAAGGCTACCTGTAATACAGCCTTTGCATTGTGCACCGGTTTATGAACAACCTGCGCATCATCTGAAAGATCTTCTTTTAACGAAAGCCGTTTTACTTTTCTCAAGTGGTCAATCATGGCATTGTAGGCAATGGTAAAAAGATATGATTTGCTTCTTTCCATTTCTACCTCTGCGCGGCTGCGCCATAATTTTTCAAAAGCTGTTTGTACTACATCGCGGGCATCCTCGGTGTGCCGTAGGTTTTTCACTATAAAGCGATAAACGGAATCGGCGTGCAGCGTTACACAATCATTATATTCTTTCTCGGTCATAAAAAAAGCCAGTCTTCAGATGGTTTACTTGCCTGTTATACGTGTGGCGGTGAAAAAAGTTACAGCAAAGAGAATTCTTTTTTTAATAAATAACAGAGGGAATAAGGCGGCTGGAAAAAGACTCCCATACAAGAACCACCATCTGCTGAACGTCTTTAGTAGTGTCGGGCTGTAATGTGGAGGGAGCGCCCTTTTTAGAAGCGAAAAAAAGAAGGATGAGTAAACCCACAGTGCAACTAACTAAAATTATAAAGGGAGTGATACGTTGCCTTCTCATTTGTAACTGTTTGTTGGTTAAACGAAAGTAGAAACCAGAATGTTACAGTGTTTATAAAAAGTATTTAGTTGTAACTGCTTTTATAATGAAAGAAACGGAGATGAATACAGGAAGTTCACCTTTATTGTTTCTGCTGATCATTTATCGATTGTAACCCCATAGGCACGGCTTTTTAAATAGCAGGAAAACTGCATTTAGGTAGGAGAAAAGATTTCATAAACTGGCGAATAGGTCTAAAAAAAAAGAGGCTGTAAAGCTGTGCACGTATTTTGTATAAATTACAGCATTGTTGCACCTTGTTGCATAGCATTATAGAAAGTACAAGTGTGCGACGCAAGTAAAGCTTAATAGCAGCACCGGTGCCGGCTACCTAAAAAAACCTTTCAGAAAGGGTATCGCGCACCCATTATATTTGCTTTTTAAACCAGCATTTATGAACCAAAAGTTTGCCCAACGGATTGCGTCTGAAATTAAGGAAATAAAAGAGGCAGGATTGTATAAAAACGAACGGGTTATTTCATCGCCACAAGGGCCGGAAATTACCGTAAACGGAAAACAGGTGGTAAACTTTTGCGCCAACAATTACTTAGGCCTGTCATCGCACCCAAAAACAATTGAAGCTGCTCATCAATACATCGATTCGCACGGCTACGGCATGAGTTCGGTACGGTTTATTTGCGGCACACAGGATATTCATAAAGAGCTGGAAAGAAAACTCTCTCAATTTTTAGGTACAGAAGACACTATTTTATATGTAGCTGCTTTTGACGCTAATGGCGGCGTGTTTGAGCCGCTTTTTAACGAGGAAGACGCCATTATTTCCGACTCGCTTAACCACGCTTCTATAATTGACGGCGTGCGGCTTTGTAAGGCACAACGCTACCGGTACGAAAATAATAATATGGAAGATTTGGAAGCAAAATTAAAAGAAGCTTCCGGCGCCCGCAACCGAATTATTGTAACCGATGGTGTGTTTAGCATGGATGGAACCATTGCCCAATTAGACCGCATTTGCGACCTGGCTGATGCTTACGATGCCCTTGTAATGATTGATGAAAGCCACGCCAGTGGCTTTATGGGCAAAACCGGCCGCGGAACCCACGAGCAAAAAGGCGTTATGGGGCGTATTGATATTATTACCGGCACACTTGGAAAGGCTTTAGGTGGCGCAAGCGGCGGTTTTACCAGCGCCAGTAAAGAGATTATAGATATGCTGCGCCAGAAAAGCCGACCTTATCTTTTTTCAAACACACTAGCCCCGGCCATTGCCGGAGCTTCTATTGCTGTGCTGGATTTAATTAGCCAAAGCACCGAATTGCGCGATAAACTGGAAAACAATACAACTTATTTCCGCTCTAAAATGACGGAAGCTGGCTTTGATATAAAACCAGGCGAACACCCCATTGTGCCCATTATGCTGTACGATTCGGTACTGGCAGCCCGCTTTGCCGATGCGCTTTTGGATGAAGGAATTTATGTCATTGGGTTTTTCTTTCCGGTGGTTCCAAAAGGGCAGGCGCGCATTAGGGTACAAATAAGTGCGGCACACAACCAGCAGCACTTAAACAAAGCCATCGAAGCGTTTACAAAAGTAGGGCGGAGTTTAGGGGTGTTGAAGTAAGTCGCACGCCTTATAAAACCTTTAAAAAAAGGGTCTTTTTAGTACTTTGTTTCTGTAAATGTTTTGTAGGAAATAAATTTCTGGGCTATTAAATATTCCTTATATTTATAATGTCCGTTTGTTTCATTATTCTATAAAACCGGTTTAGTAAGTACCCCCTAAAAAAATGAAAATTCCTTCATTATGCGTTTACTTAACCTTTCAACAAAATTCCTTGTTGTTCCGCTGGTTTTTGTATTCTTTTCTTGTAAAAAAACAGAAATAACAACCGGAGAAAGCCAAATGGATTTAGCTGCCTCGGCAAAGAAACCTAAAGAAGTAAAAACGTGCGAAATATCGAAAATGACGTTCAGCAATTCAGAGGACCAGTTTGTTTACACCTTTACATACAACAAACAAGGGCAGCCACTTAGCGTAATTTCAAATAAAAGAGGAACTTATGGCGCTCTCCATTACTATTTTAGATACGATAAAAAGCACCAGCTAACCGATGTAATTGAAGCGTTTAGGATAGAAGAAGGCCAATATTTATATAACACCTGGCAACGGTTTCAGTACAACACTAAAGGCTTAATTGTAAGCGATTCAACCTTTTATTTTGGGCTTGGCGGAGCCTTTCCCGAAGAAACTTTTACCAACGGATTTTGGACCACTCAATACACGTACGATAAGCAAACGCGTTTAATAAAAGTAACAAGAACTGATTTCGGCGCACCCGGCGAAACTTTCGAAACCATTGACACCTATGCATATAACAACAACGGCAACCTGGACGGCTACACTTTTGATAACAAGGTGAACATAAACCGCACTAACGCTATTTGGATGTTTTTAAACCGCGACTACAGCCTAAATAATAAAATAAAAGCCCAAACTTATAACGAAGCAGGACTTCCGTTAACCATAACTAATGAGTGGTTTAATTTTTTGCCAGTTGGCAGAGAAGGCGGTGTTGTTTTTGAATACAACTGTAAAAAAAGCAGCAACGAAAACGAAACCTTATAAAAAGGGTGCGCCGTTGTTACACCTCTTTTTGCAAAGCCGTTAATACTCCTTTTTCCAACGATTTGTATACTAAAAAAAGGCTGCCGTGCGGTAGCCTTTTTTAAAGGTTTTTGTGTTCCTGATTTCATCACTTTTCTTTAAAAGGAGAAAGGAAACAAAAGTTTGATTTTTATTATGGATTTGTAAAACGGAGCAATGAAGGTTTTTCTACACTATTGAATAGAAGCAAGCTACGCCAAAAAGTTTAAATAAAAAAAAAGGGCCAGAATAGAAATTCAGCCCCGTTTTAAATCCAATATCCTATGAAAAACCAGAGCGAAGGTAATGGTTTCAAAGTAAAAAAGAAATAAATTGCCAATTAAATTTTAAAATCACCAAAAAAATATTTTGGTGATACTTTTTTCTGTCTGTAAGATTGGTTTTAATTAGCGGTATTGCTATACTAAAAAACATATCAAAAAGGGGTTGATTTAAGGGGTTGTTAACTTTTATTAGCACTAATGCCAATACATTTGCGCCTTAACTCCAGTTATGAGAAGAATTGTTTTACTGCTTAGCGTTTGTTTAATATCCGCGGGTGTTTTTGCGCAAACCGATTCGGTTTTAAAAGCAAAAATTATCAATACTAAAACCCTCCCCCGTTCCAACGATCATTTTATGCTGCAATTTGGCGCCTTAAATTGGAGCGGAAAGCCCGACAGCATTAGCACAACTGGCTTTCCGCGCACCTTTAATGCTTACTTTTTATTAGATTTTCCGTTTAAAACAAGCCCGCGGTTTAGCGCTGCTATTGGCGCCGGCTTAGGTACCGACCATATGTTTTTTGATAAAACTGAAGTAACCATTGCAGGCAGAACAGAAGCAATACAATTTATTAACCGGGCCGATTCTAACTCCTTTAAAAAATACAAGCTGGCAGTGGCCTATTTAGAAGCGCCTGTAGAACTGCGTTTTAGCTCGCAACCTGATAACGATCGCCGCAGCCTGAAAGTAGCCGTTGGTGTAAAAGTGGGTACTTTATTAAGCGCCCATGTAAAAGGTAAAACGTTAGAAGATAAAAACGGTAAAGCAGTAAACGATTATAAAATGAAAGAGTACAGTAAACAATACTTTAATAAAAGCCGGCTGGCTTTAACGGGGCGCTTAGGTTTTGGCCATTACAGCCTTTTTGGTACTTACCAGGTTACTTCTTTGTTTAACGAAGGGCAGGGACCAAAAGTTAATCCCACATCGTTTGGACTTACCATTAGCGGTTTATAAAATACTTTTTTTTTAATAGAAAAAGCGATCCGGTTAAAAGCTGGATCGCTTTTTTTACTTTTACTATTAATTATGATTGATAAGAAAAGCAAGATTGAACAGGAGGAAAAAGCTATCCTCGTTGGTGTGGTTCAAAAAGATCAAAAAGAAGCGGACGTAAAGGAATACCTGGATGAACTGAGCTTTTTGGCAGAAACAGCCGGCGCTATAACGGCAAAAAAGTTTATGCAAAAGCTGGCACACCCTGATAGTAAAACATTTGTAGGCAAAGGAAAGCTACAGGAAATAGCCGCTTACGCGAAAGAAAAAGAAGTGCAACTGATTATTTTTGACGACGAATTAAGCGGCGCTCAAATTTCAAATATCGAAAAAGAAACAGGCGTAAAAACAATCGACCGCTCCGACCTGATTTTAGACATATTTGCGCGGCGTGCAAAAACAGCGCAGGCAAAAGCGCAGGTAGAGCTGGCGCAATATCAATACATTTTACCCCGACTTCGCGGTATGTGGAGCCACCTGGAACGGTTAGGTGGCGGTATTGGTACCCGCGGACCAGGAGAAACCGAAATTGAAACAGACAGGCGCATTGTACGCGAAAAGATATCGTTGCTGCGCAAACGCCTGGCCGAAATAGACAAACAGGCGTTTACACAACGAAAAGAACGCGGCGAGTTTATACGTGTATCGTTAGTGGGTTATACAAACGTAGGTAAATCTACCATTATGAACCTGCTAACCAAAAGCGATGTGCTGGCTGAAAACAAGCTGTTTGCAACGCTTGATACCACCACACGCAAAGTAGTATTTGAACAAACTCCGTTTTTGTTAAGCGATACTGTTGGTTTTATTCGAAAGCTGCCGCACCACCTGGTAGAAAGCTTTAAAAGCACGTTAGATGAAGTTCGGGAAGCAGATATTTTGCTGCATGTGGTTGATATGTCACATCCGGCATTTGAAGATCAGTTGGGTGTAGTAAATAAAACGTTGCAGGATTTAAAGTCATTTGACAAGCCAATGATTACCATTTTTAATAAGATGGATTTATACGAAAAACAAACCTTTGACAAGTGGCTGGATGAAGGCACAAAATCAGATATCCTGGCCGATTTAAAAGCACGCTGGCAAGAGCAAACCGGTGGAAATGCACTCTTTATATCGGCTTTGGAACGAACCAATTTAGATCAGTTGCGCCAGGTTATTTTAGAAAAGGTTCGCGAGCTTTATCATATTCGATACCCTTACAGAACTGATTTTTTTTACTAATGTCTGACCAACTTCGCTGGGTTAAAATTGCCGGTACCGTAGCCGAACTTCCCATAGGCGCTAACAACCTTGCCGAAATAATTGTGAAAGGCAAAAAAGTGTGCATCGGGAATTGGGGCGGCGAGCTGTTTGCATTTATACCAAGCTGCCCGCATGCTGGCGGACCCTTTTCGAAGGGTTTTATAGATGTGTTAGGCAATGTAGTGTGTCCGTTGCACCGTTACAAGTTTTGCCTTAAGAACGGGCGCAATGTATCGGGCGAAGGTTATTACTTAAAGCGCTGGCCCGTAAAAGTTAACGAAGAAGGCGTTTTTATAGGTTTTGATAAAGGCGTGTTTGAAAATCTTCTTTAGGAATTGCCAGATTAGCTGCGTTACCACGGGCTTGCCACAGAGGGCAAGGGCATAGTAAAAAATGATGGAGCAAACCCGATAGTTCTTGCGCAGCAAAAGGTTTTGCCAGGTATTGATTCATGCCATTACTAAAACATTCCAGCCGTTCGCCGTCATCGGTACAAGCTGTTAAGGCAATAATGGGTATGTTGCTGCTTAATTTTCGGCGTATGTATTTAGCTGCTTCAAAACCATTCATGTGCGGCATCTGTAGGTCCATAATAACAAGGTCGAAACCCTTGTTTCTTTCCATTAAGTCAATAGCCGCTTTGCCATCTAACGCCATTTCTGCCGCTGCTCCTTCAGCGGTAAGCAGGCTTTCAATTGTTTGTTGATTTACTTCATTGTCTTCTACAACTAAGATTCTTTTTCCAGTAAGCAGGGCTGCGGATGCTTTTTGCTCGGCCACAGGCTTCAATTCAAAAAACAGTTTGAATTTTAAAACAAATTTTAGCCCCACGCCTGCTCCGCTTACATTAATGCGTTCACTTTTGCCGCCCATTTCGGCAATCAGAGCTTCTGCTATCGGTAATTTACTTACCAAATCTGTTTTCTTTTTTTCTTTGTATTGTAAAATGTTTTGAAGGTCATCGGCTATTGAAAATTCCAGCAAAACGCTGTTTTCTGTTTGTAACAACTGCCGGGTAGTTACCATAATTTTATTGGTAGAAGACCGCAAAGCATTGGTAAGTAAAAGATGCAACACCTTTTGAAGAGGGTCCGGTTGTCCGCAAAGAGCTATTGAAGTCACAAAATCGTCTATAACCTGAATGGGTACAGTGGAATCAGACGTTGCCTTTCTTACGGAATCGGCCACTACGTGTTTGAGAACAAAATAAGGCTCTTTATAAGATTTCATTAGGGTTGGACGAAGTTGTGATGAAAAATACACGGGAAAAAGGGTGCTAAAACAAACGCGAATAAAAAGGTGGCGGGCTGGCTGTGCTCAGGTGGCACTTTAAGCAAATGGTTGACGCGCAGAAAAGTGTGCTTTGAAGCATGTTTTTAATGGGTATGGATGTTCTACTTCAAATATGCGAAAAGCTTTTGGCATTTGCAACAGCTTTTCACTTAAACAAAAAAAAGAGCGTTGTTTATTTTAAGAGTAATACCACCGGATTAAAATATGAATTTGGTTGAAAATGAAAAAGCCCTATTTTTGCCCTCCCAAAAAGGGAAGTATTCCTCCTTAGCTCAGTTGGTTAGAGCATCTGACTGTTAATCAGAGGGTCTCAGGTTCAAGTCCTGAAGGGGGAGCAGATAGAATTGATGGGTTACGAGTTAAA
>JBBSRB010000131.1:0-7980 GCA_038243445.1 Chitinophagales bacterium
AAACCTGGCATTTTTAGTTTTGAACTTTCATAAAGGTGTACGGGTCGTATTCTACAAATTCGTTTTGCTTTGTAGTGATGGATTTTACTTTGTTACCGTCCACATCAAACTTAATTACAAAAATGCCGTACTCAATGTTGTTGTATTCCATCAGCCAGTTGCCATTATTCATATAGCTCAAGGTGGCTGTTAAATCGGGCTTTGCGCCAAAAAAAATTTTTAATCCCGAACCGTTTTGAGTGATCGAAATCGGGCCATATAAGTCATTGGTGTACTTGCCTGAGTAAGCTGAAAATGGTAGTGGCGGCATCGTTCCTTTCACTTCTTTTTTCCACATTTCAATTTCTGTTGTCTGTTGCTCCATTTCTTGTTTAAATAGAGCCAATTGCTGTTGGCTTCTGTTTACAAATGGCACGTTTAAATATGCATCTAAAACCTGGTAACGCAGCGCTTCAAAAAAATTTTGATTATCGTTATTGGTTAAAATGGCAATGCCCAAACCTTCTTCGGGAACAAAACTAACGTTACTTACCATGCCGCCCGCGCCACCGGTGTGCCAGTAAAGAGCCCGTCCATTGTAATCGGCTGCAAAAAGGCCTAAACCATATCCTCGAAAATGCATTGGAAAAGCTGCCGATTTGCGGCTTCCTGTAATAATATTAATGTCGCGGGTTTTTTGCAACACAGCAAATGGTAACACCTGCTTTCCATTTAACCGGCCACTGTCTAATTGCAGCAGCAACCAATTGCCCAGGTCGGTTACGTTACTAATAATAGAAGCAGCAGGAGCGAGGTTGTTCCAATTATCGTACGGCACTTTTTGCAGCTTATTGGTAAAGCTTGTGGTGTACGGTGTTGCGGCGTTTTCCTTTTTTTCTATTCCGGTAGAAAGCACCATTGTATTAACCATTCCGGCGGGCATTACAATACTGTATTTTACAAAATCTTCCCAGCTTTTGCCGGTAACTTTTGGTATAACTTCGCCGGCAGTTAAAAAGCAACTATTGCAATAACCGTAATCTTGCCTAAATTGCCCAACAGGTTTCAGCAACCGCATTTTTTGCATAATCTCGCTGCGGCTCAGCCCGGTATTCCAAAAAGTAAAATCGCCCTGGAATGTTTTTGTACCTATGCGGTGCGAGAGCAGATCTCTGATGGTAACAAGGCTGGTTGTAGTTGAATCGTACAAGCGGTAAGCCGGAAAATATTTTGTGATTTTATCATTTAATGAAAGCTTTCCATGCTGTTCTAAAAGCGCCAAAGCTGTGCCGGTAAACAGTTTTGTGTTGGAGGCAATCATAAAAAGAGTGGCTGCATCTACCGGTTCTTTTGTTTCTATATTGCGAACGCCGTACCCCTTTTGAAGCACTATTTTTCCCCCTTTTACAATAACTATCGCAAGTCCCGGAACATCCCAATCCTGCATGCCTTTTTCAATGTATTGATCGAGGCTGTCGGTGATAAAAGAGGAACTTTGCGCCGGTAACTGAATTGTAAATGATAGTAGTAGAAAGGGGAGAAAAAATTTTTTCATGTAAAAACAATTGAATACAATGTTACGACAAATGCTTTTGTAGCGACTTTCGGTGAATGCCAGTATTTTTTCAAAACATGCCAAAAAGGGGTCATGCTTTACCAGCCGAGTCTCCCGTGCAAACACAAATAGCTTGTTCAACTATTATTCAGGGACTCGGCATTACTTTATGACGCCAAAACCCGGCAAATTATTTTTTTTAATTGTCTTCTGCAGAAGGCTCTGCTGCAAAAAGAAAAGGCTTACTTTTCTTTATCTAGACGCTACTGTTTATATTCCCCAAACACTTCGCGCAACTCATCAGCTATTTCGCCGAGCGTGCAGCCGTTTTCCACTGCTTCTACAACGGCAGGCATCAGGTTTGTGTTTTCAACAGCGCATTGGCGAATAACGTTCAGGTAGGCCGCCATTTTTTCTTTGCTTCTTTTTTCCTTTATCTTTTGTAAACGCTCTGTTTGTTGCACCCGAATGCTGTCATCTATTTTAAATCCCGGAATAGGCGTTTCTTTTTCAACCGCAAATTTATTTACGCCCACAATAATCTTTTCGCCGCTTTCTATTTTGCGCTGGTAATCGTACGCGCTGCGTGCAATTTCATCCTGAATAAAACCCTGCTCAATGGCCGAAACGCTTCCACCCAAAACATCAATCTTTTGAATCAATTCCCAAGCTGCTTTTTCAACATCTGCTGTAAGCGCTTCTACAAAATACGATCCCGCCAGCGGATCCACGGTATCGGGCGCGCCACTTTCAAAAGCCACTATCTGCTGCGTTCGTAATGCAATTCGGGCTGCTTCTTCTGTAGGTAAACTTAGGGCTTCATCGTAGCCATTTGTGTGCAACGATTGTGTGCCGCCCAGCACTGCCGCCAAAGTTTGAATGGTAACTCTTGATATGTTATTCAGTGGTTGTTGCGCCGTTAACGTGCTTCCGCCGGTTTGTGTATGAAAACGCAACATCATTGCCTTTGGATCTGTTGCGCCCAAATCTTTCATCATTTTAGCCCACATGCGCCGTGCCGCCCGAAACTTGGCCACTTCTTCAAACAAATTATTATGCGCATTGAAAAAGAAAGAAAGTCGCCGGCCAAAAACATTAATATCTAACCCTTTTTTTAAGGCTGCCTCAACATACGCTTTTCCGTTGCTTAAGGTGAATGCTATTTCCTGCACCGCCGTGCTGCCGGCTTCGCGAATGTGATAACCCGAAATAGAAATGGTGTTCCACTTCGGCACTTCTTTGCTGCACCACTCAAAAATATCGGTAATAATGCGCATCGATGGTTTTGGCGGATAGATATAAGTGCCGCGTGCTGCATATTCTTTTAAGATGTCGTTTTGAATAGTTCCGGAAAGTTTTGAAAGATCGGCTCCCTGTTTTTTTGCCTGCGCCACATAAAACGCCAGCAATATAAAAGCGGTTGCATTGATGGTCATTGAGGTAGAAACGTCTTCTAATTTAATGCCCTTAAAAAGGGTTTCAATATCTTCCAGCGAATCAATGGCAACACCCACTTTTCCTACTTCGCCTTCAGCTAAATGGTGATCGCTGTCGTAGCCTATTTGTGTTGGTAAATCGAACGCTACGCTTAAGCCGCTAACGCCTTGCGATAACAAATA
This sequence comes from Chitinophagales bacterium, assembly GCA_038243445.1. Taxonomy (GTDB): domain Bacteria; phylum Bacteroidota; class Bacteroidia; order Chitinophagales; family Chitinophagaceae; genus Flavisolibacter. The sequence goes on from JBBSRB010000131.1 coordinate 3,154, forward strand.
ATGGTAGCGCAAGTTGCTTTCTTCTGCCGTACTAAAGCCTGCATATTGGCGCATGGTCCATAGCCTTCCCCGGTACATATCGGGCTGCACACCACGTGTGTACGGAAACTCGCCGGGTTGCTCATTGCCTCTTCCGGGCACGTCGGTTTTGAGGTAAAGCGGTTTTATTTCAATGCCCGAATCGGTTGTTATCTTTTTATCGCTCACGTCTACTTAATTAAGTTTAAAATTGCATAGGTGAACAGACTGTTCTTTATACGAACGACCTACTGTTACCAACCTATGATCACTGCTTCATTAGCTTTTTTGCTTCGGAATTTAAAGTTTCCAGCACAAGGCTGTGCAACGCTTTTTCTTTTTGCGCCAGCAGCACGGCAAGTAATTGTTTGTTCAAATCTATTCCTTTCGCATCGGGCGGCAGTACGTTGCTGATCTGATTAATAGTAAGTAAACTTTGATCGCGCAAATTTTGCACCGCGTTCCAGGCATGCGAGCTTACATAAATTTGCTGCGAAGTATTGTATTCAAACTCTTGTTTTAAAGTGTTTACTAATAAGTGTTGCATTTCGCGGGCACTTAATTGCGGATCGTTTGTACGGCTTACTAAATTAGGAATGGCTATTCTGTCGCACAGGAGCACCAAGCGCTCGTAAGCTTGCAGTTGCAATGGAGTAGTAGAAGCCGATGCCGATTGTACCCCCTTTTTTGAACCTTTTAAACTAAGTACAAGCGCAATTACGGAAAACAAAAGTGCTAAGCCCGACGAAATAAAAAGAATGCTGCTTTGTTCCATACTTTAAGATTAGCCGCAAAAATAAAGAAGATGTGAAACTATGTACGGTAAACTATTGCCGGTGTACACTTATTAGCAAACAAGCGTAATTTTGTAACATGGAAACAATGATACAGTCGCCTGTAACTTTCACCGCAGGCGCTTTAGAAGAAATAGCCCGGCTGGTGCACGATCCCTCTTTTGACGCTTCCAAGGTGTTGCGTGTTGGTGTAAAAGGGGGCGGTTGCTCGGGGCTTTCCTATGTTATGGGGTTTGATGAGCCGAAAGAAAACGACGAAGAATACAACTGCAACGGCGTTCGGTATGTTATGGAAAAAGCACACGAGCTATACCTTTTAGGAATGGAAATAGATTGGCAAAATGGGTTAAATAACCGGGGCTTTACGTTTCGTAATCCAAACGCTTCTACTACCTGCGGCTGCGGAAGTTCGTTTGCAGTTTAGAATTAAGTTGGGTCTTTAGAAGAGTCTTTTTGAATGCTTTTTTAGCACCGAATTGTGATAGCAGCCTTCAATATTTTTCTACCCTTTTTAAGTGGTTTAAAACTGCTTAAAAAGGGTAGTGTTCTTTTCTGGGGTTCTTTCTAAACTGAGGTTTTGATAAGAAAAGGAGTCGGTGCCCTCAAAAAGTTTTCGGTAAATTTGAGCAAACACATGTGACCATGTTAGTAGAGCGAACAAATGACAACCGAATTGTGATTACTCTTTCATCCGAAATAGACAGCTTTGGTCTTCAGCGCCTGATTGACTATGTAAAGTATCTTGAAGCAACTTCTAAAAGCAAAGCAAGACAGGAAGACGTTGACAAATTGGCCGATGAAGTCAATGCTTCCTGGTGGTCAAAAAACCGAAAACGCTTTATTAAGTGAGGTTCATCATTGATGCTAATATTGTGTTTAGCGGAATTCTAAACACGAATGGTAAAATAGGCGACCTGCTGATTAACTCTAACCAATATTTTACTTTTATTGCACCCGACTTTTTAAGAAGCGAAATTCGGGAGCACTACCCTAAATTGATGAAAATATCTGGCTTGCCAATGGCAGAAATTTTCGAGGCGGAGTTTCAAACTTATAAGGATATTACTTTCATTTCGGAAGAACAAATAAAGATTGCACACTGGATAGCTGCCCACTCTTTAGTATCGGATGTAGACCCAAAAGACACCCAATATGTAGCCTATTCAAAACACTTTAGGTGTAAAATATGGTCAGGGGACAAAACACTCATTAGAGGATTAGAAAAGAAAGGCTTTACCAACTTTATTACGACTGAAGAACTCTTCAAATTGAGAGAACAAAAACGTAACAAGATTTGAACATTATGCAACGACAGCGGTATGCAATATGTCCGTCGGTGGAACGGGCCTTTCCAACGCACTCAAACCATTACGACTGAAAAACTTACCTTAAAGGGCCAAAAGAAAACATAATCTGTACATGCTTTTAAAAGAATTGAAACCAAAAAAAGCGCTGAACAAGGCTTTTTTAAAAGTTAAACCAAACAGGACTGAAATCGAAAATTTCAAAACCAATCTGGTTGCTTTACTCGACCGTACGAATGACATCGAAAGCGAGGAGTTTCATAAAAACCTGATTATTGATTTTTTAAAGAAAACTTATTACGATCCAAATCATTTTATAAATACCAAAGGCCGAAACGACCTTGTTATTCATAATGGCAACTCGGCCAAAAGTTTTGTTGGCGTAATTGTGGAAGTTAAAAAGCCCACAAACAAAGCCGAAATGGTTACCACCAAAAAACTAAACGCTAAAGCGTTTCAGGAATTGGTGCTCTACTATTTACGTGAGCGAATTACACATAAAAATCTGGAAGTAAAATACCTGGTAGCCACCAACATAAACGAATGGTTTATTTTTGACGCTACCCTTTTTGACAGGATTTTTGCTCAAAACAAAAACCTGGTAAAACAATTTACCGATTTTGAAAGCGGACGTTTGGCAGACACCAAAACAGATTTTTTCTACAGGCAAATTGCCGAGCCATTTATTAACGACATCACTACAGAAATTGAGTTTACTTATTTCAACCTTCAGGATTATCAACAGCCGCTTCGCAATGCAGATAAGGCAGACGATCATTCGCTGATTGCGTTATTTAAACTGTTATCGCCAGAGCATCTTTTAAAACTTCCTTTTACAAACGATAGCAACAGCCTCGACAAGCGCTTTTACAGCGAGCTGTTGCATATTATTGGATTAACTGAAACCAAAGAAGGAAGCAAGAAATTAATTGAACGAAATAAACCAGGCGAACGGCACTCGGGAACAATTTTAGAAGATGCCATTATTCAGTTAGACAGCCTGGATAAACTAAGCCGGATTGAAAAGCCAGGGCAGTTTGGAAATGGAACAGTTGAGCGAATTTTTAATGTAGGTTTGGAGCTTTCCATTACCTGGATAAACCGCATTTTGTTTTTAAAGTTGTTGGAAGCTCAACTTATTACTTACCACAACTCGTTCCGCCAAAGCGGGAACGCCAATAAATCGTATTCATTTCTTAATCTCGAAAAAATTAAAAACTTTGACGACCTGAACAGCTTGTTTTTTCAAGTGCTGGCGCGTAAGTACAACGAAAGAAACGATGATGTAAAAAAAGCATTTGAAAATGTGCCTTACCTGAACAGCTCGCTTTTTGAGCCCACAGATCTTGAACAGGTGACTTTGTTTATCAGCAATTTAAAAGACGATAAAACCATCCCGATTATTTCGACAACCGTACTTAAAAACGAACAAGGAAAGAGGCGCACCGGTAATTTATCAACGCTTGAATACCTGTTTGCGTTTTTAAATGCGTACGATTTCAGCAGCGAAGGTTCGGAAGACATTCAGGAAGACAACAAAACGCTGATCAACGCCTCGGTTCTTGGTTTAATTTTCGAGAAAATAAACGGCTACAAAGACGGTTCGTTTTTCACTCCGGGTTTTATTACCATGTATATGTGCCGCGAAACCATTCGCAAAGCAGTAGTGCAAAAATCTAACGAACACTGTCTGAACCATGGTTTAACTGGTTTTGAAATTAACAGTATTGAAGACATCTATGAATTAATTCCACAGAAAATTTCCAGGCAAAAGGCCAATGAAATAATCAATAGCATTAAAATTTGCGACCCTGCTGTAGGTTCGGGGCATTTTCTGGTCTCGGCACTTAATGAAATGATTGCTGTAAAAAACGATTTGAAAATACTGGAAGATAGAAACGGAAAATTGCTGCACCGCTACGAAGTTGAAGTGGTAAATGATGAACTGATTGTAACAGATGAAGAAGGCGAACTGTTTGAATACAACCCAGCCAACAAAGAAAGCCAGCGCATACAGGAAATGCTTTTTCATGAAAAGCAAACCATTATTGAAAACTGCCTGTTTGGTGTGGACATTAACTCCAACTCGGTAAAAATTTGCCGGCTGCGATTGTGGATTGAGTTGTTGAAAAACGCTTATTACAAAAATGCAACAGAATTAGAAACACTTCCAAATATTGACATTAATATAAAATGTGGAAACTCTTTGGTAAGCCGCTTTGCCATTAATGCAGACTTAAGCGAGGCGCTTAAAAGGCGCAAAAGCAAATGGACAATTGATAGCTACAAAATGGCCGTTGCCACGTACCGAAACGCAGAAAACAAAGAACAAAAAAGAGAAATGGAACGCTTAATTGCCGATATAAAATCGGATTTTAGAAGCGAAATTTCGTTGAACGACCCAAAAATAAAAAGCTTGCAAAAACTACGGGGCGAATGGTTGAAAATGACCACAACCCAACCTCTTTTTGAAATGACCGAAAAGGAAAGGCGGGACTGGAATAAAAAAGCAGAGCAACTGACCGAAGAAACCAAAAAATTAGAAGCCGAAATTGAAGAAATAAAAGGGAACAAAATTTTTGAAAACGCTTTTGAATGGCGTTTTGAATTTCCTGAAGTGCTGAATGATGACGGCGATTTTGTAGGCTTTGATGTAGTGATTGGGAATCCGCCGTATGTGCAACTTTCTAAAATTGAAGGCACTACCAAAG
>JBBSRB010000132.1:0-7877 GCA_038243445.1 Chitinophagales bacterium
ACCCGTAATCCACATTAGCTAAGGGTTTGATGATAATTAAATATTAAAGAAGCCCTACAATGGCACAAAAAATGTGCAAAGTGGAGCAGCTTTACTTTTTAGTCTCTTACTAAATTTATTATTTCGCCATCATCATTTACTGCACCACAGATTTTTACAAACAGATTTAGGGTAATTGTATTTATCTATTTCTTTATATGCTTTGGCATCCACTTTACCGGCGCCCAAACATACCATTAGCGGCAAAAGAGGCAGCGTCCCGCTCTTTTAAATGGAGCCGCCGCCGCCTCTTCTGCTGTAACAAAATTATCTTTGACACAGTTTATTTTACACACCCTACAAATATTAATCAAATCACAAACGCTCCTTTTCAATTTTATCTAAAAAGGCATCCAAAGAGTCTCCACGTAATCCTATTTTCATGATTCGACCTTCTCTATCTAAAATAATACTGTAAGGAATTGCCATAATATTATAGGCCTTCGCAATTTTTCCTTCAACACCATTAAAGTCAACAAGTTGAGGCCAATCCATTTTTTCATCATCCAAGGCTTTCCTCCATTCTTTTTCATTATCATCCAGAGAAATACTAACTATACTAAATAGATCAGACCTGGTTTCATTTAACTGTTTTAAATGTGGTATTTCACCGCGGCATGGGCCACACCATGATGCCCAAAACTCAAGCATTACAATTTTACCCTTTGGAACATAATCTGTCAATAAAACCTTATCGCCTTTTTGATTGATCAATTCAAAATTTTTAATCATACTACCCAGAGCAACTGATTTCGCTTTTTCTGCAATATTCTCTAACCTTGTTAATCGGGGTGTACCTGCCCATCCTTCTTTAATTACTGAGATTAATTCCTCAATCTCCGAAACGGTCATATTTGCAGTCCTTCCATTTAATAGATAAAATGCCTGATCGTATGAAATAACCGAGGATGGATTCTGCTTAATATAATTTATAGTGTAATTACTAGAATTTGTTCCGGCATTATTCTTTTGGTTGCTTTCAGTCAGTCTTACCCTTTCTTCATTGAATTTCACAGATTCATCCTGGGTAGCAGATCCTTTAATTACGGGAGATACAGTTTTATTTCTAAAACTGTAGTAAAACGGAGGCAGACTATCCACATGACCACTGTAAGATATAGTAGAGTTATCCAGGTAGAAACGGCTGTTTAACCAGTTTTTTTCATTGCTTCTTTCACCCTTTGGTGTTTTATCGATCCGGATAGCATATAAGGCAGGTATTTCTACCGAACCTTTCAATTTAAACGTATTGTTTTTAATAACACTACTGTCTACGACTTTGGACTTCGGCCAGGATTCTTCTACCAGGTAAACTTTCATCCCATTTGACTTTCCAGCGATTGACCCATTGATGGTGTAATTTTTCTGGGCATTGACGGCGGCAAAGAAAAAACATCCAAGAAAAATTAATACTATTCTTTTCATTTTTATCATTATTTATAAATGTTTGTTTAAGTGCGATCATTCCTGCTCCGTCGTTTCTTACGTGACAGGTTATATAAGTCGTAAACAAGTAGTTTCTTTTTTACAAAGTAGTTGCATGCGCAGGCCTGACGGGTACTTAAAAGTAAAACACTAACATAGTTTTATAAACAGGCAGCACGAAATTATTAATCACCGGTGACGTCCTCCATTGCTTCTATTTCTGTATCCATTGAAGGATTGACATAGGAGTAAACGTTTGCATTTAATCAGCTTTTTCTTTTTTTGTATTCTTCTTTTACCTTATCAAGAAGGTCTATGAACTTATTTATAGAAGGATCGTATCCATATCCTTCATCAACCAGTTTGTTTTCAGCCGCGTCGAGGAAAAAATAATAAGGTTGCGTATTGGCACCAAACGTAGTAACCTGCAGGTCGGCATTTTTATCGCCAAGCGTTTCTACCTGCATATCCAATGATTTCGAAAAATATTGCTCCGCAGGTTGCAGATCTACGTTGTGCACATCAACATACAAGGAAGCAATCACAAAATCTTCTTTTAGTCGTTGCATTACTTTCGGATCGCTCCATACTTGTCCTTCCATTTTGCGGCAATTAACGCAATTGATGCCCGTAAAATCCAGCATCAGCGGTTTCTTTAATTGTCGTGCTACGGCAAGCGCTTCATCGTAGTCGAAATACGTTATCATGCCATATTTGGTTACCACTTCAGGCTCATAAATATGCATTTGTTCGTAATACTTTTCGGGGTGCGGCAAACTGTTGGTTGCTTCTGCACCGGCACTGCTTACCGAGGCCGAGGATTTGGCTACAGAGGCGTTAAAATCTTGCGTGCCCATCGGCGGAACAAAGGCACTAATTCCTTTAAGGGGTGCGCCCCACATTCCCGGAATCATATAAACGGCAAAAGCAAAAGAAGCCATTGCAAAGAAAAGACGCGGAACTTTTAAATACGGCAAACCAAAATCGTTTTTTGGTAATTCATCGTCGTGGTGCAGCTTTAATTTTCCTAAAAGATACACACCAAGCATTACAAAAATAACGACCCATAAAGAAATGAAAACCTCACGATCTAATAAGCGCCAGCCTTTCGCCAGATCGGCGTTGCTTAAAAACTTTAATGCAAGAGCCAACTCTAAAAAACCAAGAGTGACTTTCACTGCATTTAACCAACCGCCGGCTTTGCCCAAAATATTTAACTTGGAAGGGAAAAAAGCAAACAGCGCAAACGGAAGTGCGAGTGCTAACGAGAATCCAAACATCCCCATAAGGGGTCCGAAATAATTGCCTTTAGCAGCAAGCACTAACAAATTGCCAATGATAGGACCAGTACAGGAAAAAGACACTACGACGAGCGTAAGTGCCATAAAAAAGATGCCGGTAATACTACCAGTGCCGGCTTTACTATCGGCCTTATTTGACCAGGAGCTAGGCAGTCCAATTTCAAAAGCACCTAAAAAAGAAATACCAAACACAAGAAAAAGGGCAAAGAAAATAAGATTGGCTATCCAGTTGGTAGCCAAATTGTTTAACGCTGCCGGACCAAAAATTAAGGTAATTAAAAAACCTAAAAGAGTAAATATTATAATGATAGAAGCCGAATAAATCAGCGCATTTTTAAGTCCTTCCTGACGCGTCCGGCTTCGCTTTGTAAAAAAAGAAACGGTAACCGGAATCATTGAGTACACACAAGGTGTAAGAAGTGCCAATAAACCACCAGCGAAAGCTGTTAAAAAAATCCACAACAGTGATCGCGTTTCAACGGAGTTGGTTGCTGCAGCCACTGTCGGCGGCGCTTCGGGTTGAATGTAAAACTTAACCTCTTGTTCGCCGGGCAAGTATTCTTCGCCCTGCTTATATAAATAACTAACCAATCCTTTTACAACAAAACTATCAGATGGCGCAGCTTTAATTTTTTGCTGCCATAAAACAGAATCCCTAAAAAAGCGTACGTCTGCCCCAACAACCGCATCGTTTTCCGTTTGAACAGAACCCTTTTCCACCACACCTTCTACTAAATACGAGGTTGCCGCAGAATCGAAAACAACAGTAGAATAAAGTGCGTCGGTTTCTGCTTTTTGTAAACTGTAGATTTTGATGTCGTTGGGTGCAGTTGCTTTAATAGTTAGCAACACTTCCCTCTCGTTCAGGCGTTCTTTTACAAACGATATTTTTACACCAGAAGAATCAGCTGCAAAGCCCTTAAATGAGAACAGTATAACACATACGGCAAAGCATGCACGAATAATTTTTTGCATGTTGAGTGAGTTACTTAAGGGCAATCGTAAACTTCTGAGTCTTTGGCGGCAGGCATTGAGTATCGTCGCAGGTCATAAATTCTACTGAACCAGTCAAAGAAGTTTTGGCCGCTCCTTTAACTTTTACCATTTGAATGAAAGAAACCTCATTAGAAAATTGTTTTACATCTACACCAAACAACGGTTCATGGCGCTGTTCCATTTTGCCGGCTTCTGTAGGCTTGCCCACTAATAACAACAACGGGTTTTTAGCGAAGGTTATTTTTGTGGGAACGGGCCCGCCACTTGGAGTAGATTGAGAATACACGTGCCAACCTGGTTCCATTTCAGCGGCAATTACTACTTTATACGTTGTAGCATTTATTTTTACAGCTTTAAAATTCCAGGTAACCGGGTTTTGTACCTGCGCGTTTGCCCCGTACAACATTACTAAGCACAGACCTAAAGAGAAAATTTTTTTCATGCGGAGTTTTATATAGTTATAAGATGATAAAGAAAGGAATTTTACCCCATTGGATACAGAAAATATTTGTTAAGATAAGGGACAGCTTAAAACTTTTAAGACGATCCGTTTAAATTCTAACTAAATAAAAACTAAAAAGATAGGAATTAAATTTTATGGCTTTGTACGGCTGCCCTATACTTTTGCTTTAATATTGTCTTCTTCACCAATGATATTTACAATGGCACCTTATTGTGCATAAGAGCTGCCGCAGAAAAGGCGTTTGTGGTAATCAATTTTTACTGGCGAATTCAGCATTGCTTTCCCCAACAGGTTTTGCCGAAATGATTTAGCAGGAAATAAAATAAAATAAAGTTTTATTGCAAATAAGAAAGCGTCTCTTTCCGGAGACGCTTTCTTATTTGGTTTTAAAAGGATGTATAATATTTCTCGTTTAATAACCGAAAATCTCTTCTAAACTGAGTTTTTTTACTTCGCCTAACTTTTTCAAATCTTCTACGTTAATCCTATTTTCGGAAGCAACCACGCAATAAGTAAAGGGCTTTTTTGATAGTTCCTGACCGTGAAAATTTTTAATATCCGCAAAAGTCAGCTTGTTAATGGCGTCGTATTGTTCTTTGCGCAAATCGTAATCCAAGCCCTTGCGCTGAGCTGCCAGGTACGTAAAAATAATTCCGTCCTGTGTTATGCGCTGTGTTTCCAAATCATTCTTCAAACCCATTTTTGCGGTTTCAAATGCTTTTTCCGATTGGGGCAGATCGTTCAGCAATTCGTTCATGCCGGTTACTGCATCATTCATTTTATCGGCCTGCGAACCAATGTACGCAACTATCGAAAAAGGGTCTTCTTTTTTTGATGGAACACTGTAATTAGCCGAAGTAGCATAAGCAAGCGCTTTTGACTCACGCAACGTTTGAAAAACAATAGAACCCATGCCGCCACCAAAATAGCCGTTAAATAAATCAACGGTAGCTTCTTTCTGCGGATCGTAAGCCGAAGCATTGCGATACCAGATAATTTCTGCTTGTACCATGTCGTAATCAGCAAATAATACCTTGTTAGATGTTTGCACTGCTCTTTCAAACTTTACCGCCGCCGGAGCTGCAGTGAATGCAGCAGGAAGTGTATGAATAGCTTTTATTGTGGTGGTAAACTCCGGCAGACTTTGTGGGCCGTAATAGATTATGGAATGTTTATAATCCATCAAACCATGCAGTGTATTTACAAGGTCTTCTGCCTTCAAAGCCTTAATTTCTTCGTTGCTGAGTGTATAATTAAACGGGTTATTTGCGCCGTAACCTGCATAGCTCATTAAGCCTTGCAGAATAGCGCCTTTATTTAATTTGCTGTTTGTTCTGCTTTTTTCCAGCCTGCCTTTTAACGCCATTAATGCTTCTTCATTGGGTTTGCTATTAGCTATAACGTGTTCAAATAATTTTACCGCTTTGCTAAAATTTTCCTGCAGCCCAGAAATGATAACCGTTGTATTTTCGGTTCCGGCATTAATGCTAAAGCTGCAGGCAATATTGTAAAATTCTTTGCTTATTTGCTCTGCCGAATATTTATCAGTGCTTAAAAAAGATAAGTAAGAAGCCGCCAGCGGAAGTAATTTATTGTTCCATGAACCCATATCAAAACGGTAGTACAAGCGAAATAACTGGTTGTCGTTATTCTGCACGTACAACAGATCTGCGCCACCAACCTTTGTTTTCTGAATATCTTTATCAAAGTTGAGCCATTGCGGTTGTACCGCTGTGGCCGGCAGGGCATTAATCATGGTCACATACGGCGATTGCTTACCTGCGTTGGTTTCTACGGGTGTGATAGGTGGCTTTTCTACCTTTACGTTGCTATTGTCTTCCGCTTTTCGTTTGTATAAAGCAAGGTAATTATCGCCAAAAAAGCGGTTGGCAAATTGCGTCACATCTTCTTTTGAAACTTTAGAAATCTCTTCTAAAAGGGCTACGTTTTTTTGCCATCCCCTGCCCTTGTTTTTTATAAATACATCCATTAATGCGCCGGCTCTAGCTTCGTTGCTTTCCAGCCCCCGTATTTCATCCAACTTATAATTAGCCACAATTGCTTTTATTAATTCTTCATCAAATTGACCCTTTTTCAAGAGTTCAATTTGCTCTAATAAAAGGTTTGCCGCTTCTTCCAGCGTTTGCCCTTGTTTTGGCGTAGCTAGCAACATAAACAAACCATAATCTTTATACTGTCGTACACTGGCGCCTGCGCTTAACAGTTTTTGCTGCTTCGATAAATTCAAATCAAGCAAGCCGGCTTTGCCGTTCGATAAGATAGTTGATACCAAATCAGCCATCATAGCTTCTTTGGTTCCATCGGCACCAATGCGGTACACCAGGCGCATACTTTCTGCACTGGGGCCAAAAATATTTTTTATCACCGGTTTTGTAATAGGTAATTCTGCTGCGGGCTTATATTCGTTTAACTGCTTCGGCTTCATGTAAGCAAACTCCTTATCTACTTTTTTTATAACCTTGTCCGCATCAAAATCGCCGGTTAAAATAAGCGCCATATTGTTGGGTACATAATATTGATTGTAGTAGTTTCTAATGGCTTTTAAAGAAGGGTTTTTTAAGTGTTCTATGGTGCCAATTGTTGATTGCTGCCCGTAATTATGTGTGGGAAATAAATAGTAATGCATGGTGTCCTGAATTTTCCATCCATCTTCATCCAATGCACGATTCTTTTCTTCGTAAACGGCTTCAAGCTCAGTATGAAACAGGCGAAAAACAGGCATGCGAAAACGTTCGGCCTGCACGGTTAAAAACTTATCTAAAGAACTGGAAGGAATGTCTTCGTCATAAACGGTCTCTTCTACCCAGGTATGTGCATTAGTGCCTTGCGATCCCATTGAACTCATTAGTTTATCGTACTCGTTGGCTATAGAATATTTTGCGGCTTCGCCCGATACGCGATCTATTTCTTTATAAATTTCTTTACGCTTGTTTTCATCCGTTGTTTTATTATACACTTCGTAGAGCGCTTCTATTTTATCGAGCAGAGGCTTTTCTTTAGCCCAGTTTAACGATCCGTATTGGGTAGTGCCTTTAAATAACAAATGTTCTAAATAATGCGCCAGCCCTGTATGCTCTTTTGGGTCTGTATTACTGCCCGCACGCACGGCAAACTTGGCGGCAATGCGTGGCTCTTTTTTGTTCTCGCTTAGGATAACAGTGAGTCCGTTATTTAAGGTGTAAAAACGCGCCTTCATAGGATCGTTGGTTACATATTTATAAGTGTAACCGCCTGAAGAAGCCTGTTTCCATTCGTAGGTTTGTGCAACGGCAAACTGACTTACAATTAAAACAATACAGAGCAAAGAGATTTTTAAACTATTCATATTATGTTATGTTTGAAAAAAGAAACGGCACTAAGCTATAGAAAACGTTTAAGGACCTTTTAGATATAGAGTATCGTTTCATATATTTTGCCCTATGGGAAAGAAATTTTATTGTTAAGATTTTCAAAATCTTGCTATGAAAAAGTAAAAAGAGCCGAACCCTTTTTAAGATGTTTACTAACCTTTTTCTTTGGAATATGCCGGAGTATTTATCAAAAATTTGAGGTAATTATCAAAAACGGGCAAAAAAGTAAATGCACGAAATAAAAAAGGGTTTACCGCACCTGCGGCAAACCCCCCTTTAAAA
>JBBSRB010000133.1:0-7584 GCA_038243445.1 Chitinophagales bacterium
ACAGACCAACAGAAACAAGAAAGATAAAAACAAACGACCCATTTTTAAAAGGTCTTAAAAGAATGCAACAAACGCCTGCTTTTGTTTAATTCTCTTTTTTTAAGCACTTTTGCACACGCCATGATGAAAAAAATTGGATTACTGAAAGAAGGAAAAGTTCCTGCCGATAACCGTGTGGCCTTAACACCTGCGCAATGTAGAGCGTTGCAAAAAAAACAGGGCGTGCAGGTAATGGTACAATCATCTGACAGCAGGTGTTTTAGCAATGCGGAATACGAAAAGTGTGGAATTGAAGTGGTGGAAGATCTATCTGATTGCGACATTTTAATGGGAATAAAAGAAGTGCCCGTAAAAAGCTTGATAGAGGGCAAAACCTACCTGTTTTTTTCGCACACAAAAAAAATGCAGCCGCATAATCAAACCTTATTGCGCACAATTATTAATAAAAAAATTACTTTAATTGATTACGAATGTTTAGAGCATGAAGATGGTCAGCGCATTATTGGCTTTGGGTTTTTTGCTGGTATTGTTGGCGCCCACAATGGCATGATGGTGTATGGTAATAGAACCGATGCCTTTAAGCTGGCCCGCGTGTTCGAGCATAAGTCGTTTCGAAAGCTAATGCACACGTATTTTGGGCTTTCAATTCCTAATGTCAAAATTGCAGTCACCGGTTCGGGTCGAGTGGCGCAGGGTGTTTTAGAAATTATGAACATGATGCAGATCCGGCTCGTGGAAAATGAGGAGTTTGTTGAACGCGAATTTTCGTATCCTGTGTATGTTCACTTAAAAGGAAGCGATTTGTATCAACATAAAACAAACGGAACTTATAACCGCGCCGACTTTCATCAGAATCCATCCCTTTATAAAAGTAAGTTTTTGCCGTATGCCCAAAGCGCCGATATACTAATGAACGGCGTTTACTGGGATAAAGAGGTGCCGCGTCTTTTTGAAAAAGAACACGTAAACCTTCCACAGTTTCGCTTGCAGGTAATTGCCGATATTACCGATGATGAAGACGGCTCTGTACCTATCAATTTGGGCGATCAGTCTATTGAAGACCCGGTATATGGTGTAGATAAAAAAACGCTGCAAAAAACTGCGCCTTACCTGCCCGGTTCCATTGATGTAATGGCAGTAGGAAATCTTCCAAACGAACTTTCGCGGGATGCATCGAGATACTTTGGCGAACAGCTAATTAAATTTGTGTTGCCTTCTTTGTTAAGTGGCCATTCGGCTGTAATTGACAAAGCCACTATGGTAAAAAACGGCACGTTAACAGAAGAGTATAATTATCTATACAACTATGCACTTGGCAAATTACAAGTGTAAATAATAATCGGTTAAAAGGTTCAAAAAAGGGGGTGTGTAGTTGTTCGATTCATCGCAAATAACTACTTCGCTAACAGCAACTTCGCTTACCATTCTGGAACCCTGTACCATTATTCTAAAAGGTTTGTGCCGGGGCGATTGTTTTACAAAAACAGTCTGGTTTATAAATAGATATTGCTGTTCTATTAAGGTTTGCGCTTCTTTCCATCTTTTATACGGAAGGAGCAAAAAGAACTTACCGTCCCGCGTTAGTTTTTCATCAATAATCTTAAGTAAATCTATCCACGTTAAACTTATATTATGATGCGCTGCATTTTTCTTTAAAGATGGCGATTGCAGATCGTTTTCATAAAATGGTGGATTGCTGATAATACAATCGTAACTGCTGTTTTCAAAAACTAAAATATCCGCCTGAACCACAGAAATGTGATGGAAAAATAAGGCACTTGTAACATTATTAGCTGCTTGTTCAAAGCTGTCTGCATCAATCTCCACTGCATCAATGAGCACGTTGTTTTTTTGAGCAACCATCAGTGAAAGCAGGCCAGTTCCGGTGCCAACATCCAGCGCCTTATTTACCCCCTTTTTCACATGTTTTAGTTCTGCTGCGCACCAGGCACCAAACAAACAACCGTCGGTGGTTACCTTCATTGCGCAACGATCCTGGTAAATGGTGAATTGTTTAAATTTGAAATAATTGTTTGGCATTTAAAGTATTCGTTGTGCAGCTTAGACCACCCTTTTTTAAAGGTTTTCTTGAGGTCAGATGATCAATTTTGCATTACCGGTTTTCAGTCAATTGAATAAGAACGTTCGTAATTTATTTTGCCTGCATACCCCTTTTCGAAATGTTTTATTTGGAGTGAAAATTAGTTGATATAAAAGGTATTACAATTGATTAATAACTAGTCAATTTATAACGTTCAAAATTTTTACATTCTATATTGTAAAAACTTCTACAGAGTTCTTTCTTGCTTTTTACCATGGAGCCCTTGCAGTAGCCGAAATCGAAAGAGGTGCAAAATCGCCTTCTAAAAACTTATAGTAACCGGTTAAAGCAATCATGGCCGCATTATCTGTACAATATTCAAATGCCGGTATATACGTGTTCCATTGATGCTGTATTCCTGCGGTTGTAAATGCGGTGCGCAAACCGCTGTTTGCCGATACGCCTCCAGCAAGGCATACCTCATTTATGCAGGTTTCTGCAGATGCTTTTATTAGCTTTTTAAGTAAGATGGTGACGATGGTTTTTTGAATTGATGCGCAGATATCGGGTAGGTTTTCGGATATAAACTGTGGATTATTTTTCTGTTCTTTTTGAAGAAAATAAAGCACCGACGTTTTCAATCCGCTAAAGCTGAAATTTAATCCTTCCACCTGCGGTTCTGCAAATTTAAAACGATTGGCATTTCCATTTTTAGCGTGTTTGTCTATCAGCGGACCGCCAGGGTAAGGTAGTCCCAGCATTTTTGCGGCTTTATCAAATGCTTCTCCTGCCGCATCGTCAATTGTATGGCCAATTACCGTCATATCTATGGCGCTTTTTGCCAGTACAATTTGCGTATGCCCGCCGCTAACCGTCAGGCATAAAAACGGAAAGCCTGGCTTTTTAGGGTGTATTAAATTGGCAATTACATGCGCCTGCATGTGATGAACAGCAATTAAAGGCTTGTTTAGCGCCAGCGCCAAAGACTTGGCAAATTGCGCACCTACCAAAAGGGAGCCGATAAGTCCGGGAGCCTGAGTAAAAGCAATTGCATCTATTTGCTGCAACTGGCACTTTGCGCCCGTTAGCGCTGCATCTACAACCGGAACAATGTTTTGCAAATGAGCTCTGCTGGCAAGTTCGGGCACTACGCCGCCATAATGTTCGTGTACTTTTTGGTTGGCTATAAAATTAGATAAGATCAATCCATCGCAGCACACCGACGCTGATGTTTCATCGCAGGAAGATTCTATGGCAAGAATAGTGGGCATGATGAGCGACGAGTTGTTTCTTTTTACTTACTTCTGATGGCCACCACGGGGTCTAGTTGTGAAGCCCGGTAGGCCGGAATGATACCGGCAAGCAGTCCTACCATAATGCAAATGCCAATGCCAATCAGCAGTAAGGAAGTAGAAATGAAAATTGGAAAATCAAAAAGAATGGTTACTAACCTGGTTAAACCAAACACCAATAAAATGCCCATTAACCCGCCAATAATGCAAAGAAAAGCCGACTCTAATAAAAATTCGGTAAGTATGACGCCGCTTTTTGCACCAATAGCCTTTTTTAATCCTATTTGCGGCGTACGCTCTTTAACTGTTACAAACATAATGTTGGCAACACCAAACATGCCTACAATTAACGACAACGCTGCAATGGCCCAGCCACCAATGTTCACGCTTACAAAAGCCTGGCTCATCATATCGCTAAAATCGTTGATGTCATTAAGTGCAAAATCATCTTCCTGTACAGGACTCAGTTTGTGTATCGAACGCATGGCACCGCGCAGGTCGTCTTTCAATACTTTACTGTTTACTTCATCTTTTCCCTGAACCAAAATCAAGGGGCTTGCGCTTCTTTCATCCATAATGGTGCGGGCAAAGCGGTAAGGCATTACTACACTTTGATCAAACTCCCAGCCGCCAAGCATTTGCTTTCCTTGCTTTTTAATTACCCCAACTATATAGGAAGTTTTGCCCTTTGTTTGCACCGCCTTTCCAATGGCTCTTTCAGGTTCACCAAAAAATTTTTCAGCTACTTCATACCCCACTACAACGTTGTTGGCACCACTTTCAAATTCTCCTTCAATCATAAACCGCCCATGGCTGATATCCACCGGCTGAATGCTTGGAAACTCCTGGGTAATGCCATATAGGCGAATGCCGTTTAGTACGTTGTCGCCTGATTCAACGTTTGCCGATGTGTTTATTTGAAAAGCGGCAAACTTGGCCGTAGATGTTCGTTCTTTAATGGCTTCTAACTCGGCGTATTTAGGAACGGGCCTTTTTACATATTTCCACCAGGGGTTATCGGGGCCTCCGCCATACTCCCATTTATCAATATAAATGGTATTAGTGCCCATGGATTTAATTTCGTTCTGAAGATTGTGCTCCAGGCTTTGCACTGTTGCCAGCACACCTACAATACAAAATATACCGATGGTAACACCAAAGAGCGAAAGAAAGGTGCGTAATTTATTTTTAAGTAATTCCTGAAGTGCCATTTTAAAGCTGCTTCCGGTGATTTCGAGTATGCGGCGCATAACAACAAATGTAAATTAATTTTCCGCTGCGCCTGTGCCGTTCCTCACTTTTTCTCTTTGCTTAGCCGAAGAGCCGACGTAAGCAAACGATTCAATCATAAATCGACATTACGCTTTTTTACAATCAAACATTAAGCGGTTACATTTGCAGCCCCGAAAAGCCAAACATATCATGGAACAGAAGTATATTAAAAAGATCGCCGAAAGGGTACAACTTTCTCAAAAGCACGTGAGCGCTATTTATCAAATGCACACCGAAGGGTCTACCATACCTTTTATGGCACGTTACCGCAAAGAAGCAACCGGCAACACAAATGAAGTAATGATTGATGCTGTTGTGCAGGAAATAAATAGCTTTTCAGATCTGGAAAAGCGCAAGGCCACTGTGCTAAAGACCATTGAAGCAGCCGGTAAACTATCTTTTCAATTAAAAGATGCAATTGAAAATTGCTATAGCGCCACAGAACTGGAAGATATTTATCTGCCTTATAAACCAAAACGAAAAACGCGGGCCGTACAAGCTATAGAAAAGGGGCTGGAGCCATTAGCAAAAATGCTGTTTAGCCAACAAGCGGTAAACGCAGAAAGGGAAGCACAACGTTTCTTAAACAAAGAAATAAAAAATAAGGAAGAAGCGCTGCAGGGCGCCAGAGATATTATTGCCGAATGGATTAGTGAAACCGCCGAAGCGCGAGCGGCTATTCGCCAGCTATTTAAGCAAACGGCGGTGCTATCTTCGAAAATAGCAGCGGCAAAAAAGAACGATGAAGATGCTCAAAAATACCGTGATTATTTTTCTTTTAGTCAGCCGTTAATTACCTGTCCTTCGCACCGCGTACTTGCCATTCGTCGCGGCGAAAAGGAAGGATTTTTAACGATGGATATAACCATCGAAAAAGGGTCTGCACTAAACAAACTGGAACGGTTGTTTATAAAACATACAAACGAAACTGCGAACCATGTGATTTTGGCTATTGAAGATGGATATAACCGGTTATTGATGCCATCAATTGAAAACGAATTTCGCGTAATTAGTAAAAACGGTGCTGACGAAGAAGCGATACAGGTGTTTGCAGATAATTTGCGGCAGCTGCTTTTGGCCTCGCCGCTTGGCTCTAAAAAAGTATTGGCACTTGATCCGGGTTATAGAACCGGGTGTAAATTAGTTTGTTTAGACGCACAAGGACAGTTGTTACACAACAGCACTATCTTCCCGCATCCGCCACAAAATGCGGTTGCAGAAAGCATTGCAGAAATAAGAAAGCTGGTATCTAAATACGAAGTTGAAGCTATCGGGATTGGAAACGGAACCGCAGGTAGGGAAACAGAAATGCTGGTGCGCAGCATTTCTTTTGAAAAAGGGGTTAGCGTGTTTTTAGTTAACGAAAGCGGCGCGTCTATTTACTCGGCGTCGGAAGCGGCACGCGAAGAATTTCCCGATCTTGATATTACGGTGCGCGGTGCCATCAGTATTGGGCGGCGGTTGTTAGACCCGTTAAGTGAGCTGGTAAAAATAGATCCTAAGTCAATAGGGGTTGGCCAATACCAGCATGATGTAAACGCTGTAAAATTAAAAAGCGCACTCGACAGGGTAGTGGAAAGTGCTGTAAATTTTGTGGGGGTAGATGTAAACACCGCTTCTCAACATTTGCTGCATTATGTATCAGGTGTTTCTTCCACGCTTGCGTTTAACATTGTACAATATCGTTTGGTTAACGGTGCTTTTAAAAGCAAAATCGAGCTGAAAAAGGTTCCATTAATGGGTCAAAAATCGTTTGAGCAATGCGCTGGTTTTTTACGTATTGCAGGCGCCGAAAACGGACTTGATGCATCTTCGGTTCACCCAGAAAGTTATGCGCTGGTGGCGCAAATGGCTAAAGATGTGCAAGCTGGTTTAGAAGAATTGATAAAGAGCAGTGAACTTCGCAAAAAAATAAAAAAGGAAAATTATATTAACGATACTGTAGGTGCATTTACTATTGATGACATTTTAAAAGAGCTGGAAAAGCCCGGCCGCGATCCGCGAACGCAAATAGAAGAATTTAGCTTTGACGCCTCAATAAAAAGCATAGAAGATGTAAAGCCAGGTATGCGTGTGCCGGGTATTGTTACTAACATTACCGCCTTTGGTGCTTTTGTAGATATAGGTGTAAAGCAAGATGGTTTAGTGCACCTTTCGCAACTGGCAAACAGGTTTGTGGCCAACCCTAACGACGTGGTAAAACTGAACG
Source organism: Chitinophagales bacterium (assembly GCA_038243445.1). Taxonomy (GTDB): domain Bacteria; phylum Bacteroidota; class Bacteroidia; order Chitinophagales; family Chitinophagaceae; genus Flavisolibacter. The sequence goes on from JBBSRB010000133.1 coordinate 6,815, forward strand.
AAAAAGTAATGGTAACAGTTACAGATGTAGATGCATCCCGAAAGAGAATTGCGCTTACCATGAAAGGGGTAGTTGCTCAAAGCGCCGCACCGGCAAACGAAAGAAAACCCACCATGATTGCTAAAAAAACAGACAGCAAAGCAGAACCGCTAAACGCTTTCCAAAGTAAACTTGCTGACTTAAAAACGAAGTTTACCGACTAAAGTAACGCCTTTCTTTAGTGTGAGCTACCGCTCCATTTTTTCACCGGAGCAACAGGATGGTACCCCTTTTTGTAATGTTTTGCCCATCTTCCAAAATGGCACTTAGCGTGTAGGCGTAAACGCCGGCAGGTTGCGCCGTTTGGTTGTGAAAACCCGTCCAGCCTTGTGTTGCATCAGTAGTTTTAAAAACCAGGTTCCCCCACCGGTTAAACACCTTAAAGTCAAACGATTTTATTCCTGTTGCTGTCACTTTCAAAACATCGTTTATACCGTCGTTATTAGGCGTAAAAGCGTCGGGTACAAACACGCCTTTTGGCACTACTTTTAAAAGTAGGTTTGCGCTGTCGGTGCAGCCCACGTTGCTTTTGGCGACAACTGTGATTTTAGTAAAATCAGCGGGTTTTATTATTTGCAAACTTGCTTGCTGGTTTATAAATAAAGCGGCAGGGCTCCAACCTTCAATTGTGTAAGGCGCAGAGGCGCTCGTGTAAAGTTTTGTTTCTTCGCCGGCAACAACTGGGTTTTCGGTTGCAAAAAGTTTGAGCTTAAAGTCTTGTACACTCACGT
>JBBSRB010000134.1:0-7546 GCA_038243445.1 Chitinophagales bacterium
CGGTTAAATCAATGTACCGATTCATGAAACAGGTAATCTAAAACCTTTACAAAAGGGGTAGGTACATAATGTACCGACAAGGAATAAAGAAAGGCTGAACGTTTCGATTAACAAGTAAAAATGGAACCTTGTAAACATTTGAAAAAGGTCAAAATAAATGGCTGACTGCAGCTTCTGCTAACGAAGCAACAAATATGGCTTTATGCACTATAAGTCTTTGGAGAATGTTGCCCTTTTCAATGAGCAAAATACAATAAGCCGGTAAAAACGATTGGTGCAAATCATCTTTTTGATGAACCGTTTGGTTAGCTTACCGTTCCTTAGTATTTTGGACACTTATTTGATGCATTATGAAAGGAAAAAATACAAAAGAAGAATTAATTATAGATGCCGCACAAGTAAAAAAGGCCGCGCTTGTATTGCGGTCGCTAAACCATAAGTTGCGCCAGCAGATATTAAAACTCATTCATAGCAAGCAGCAGATTATTGTTTCTGATATATATGCAAAACTTAGGTTAGAGCAATCGGTAACCTCGCAACACCTGGCTATATTACGCAATGCCGGTTTTGTAAATACGGAGCGTGATGGCAAGCGCATTTTTTACTCGGTTAATTATCAGCGGCTGCAAGAAGTAGGTGCTTTGGCCGGGCAGATTGTTGGCGACACCGATGCCAAACAGAAAGGAGCAAGTTAACTGCAAACCGGAGCTTTGTTTTTCGTGGCATTTCATTTGTTCCATCTTTCAAAAGCATTGGAGGCGGGCGGCAGCAACTATAACCGGTTTTTTAATGTCTATAAAACGTTTAAAAAAGGGGTAGATGTGCCTAAACAGTCCGGTTATAAACTGGTCTATTTTTTGTAAACTTCAATTTAATTAAAAGAAAAACAGTTCTATTAACGTTGGGTTCCGGAATAAATTAATAAATTCACTATCACAGATAGCAAACAGTGCGAAACGGTGTTTTAACTTTACAAGTTCTAAAAGTTTAAATAATTGCAGAGTTTCGGTACAATTTTATATGAGTAAGCCTTACGTGAAAGGTTCTTTAATTTAAAGTGTTTTAATTTAGATTAACTATGTCGGCAACAGCAGAAAAAATTAATAAGCGGGCGCACTTTGCCGCTAAAATAACGTTCAAAAACAGCAACAGCCTTTTTTTTAAATCGCTGAAAAAATCGGTGGATGCATACTTTAAAACCAATGGAATTAAACCAACAGGTAACTGGAAGTTGTATCATAAAGCGGTAATTTTAGTTCCGTCGGCGTTAGCCATTTATGTAACGTTGCTTGCCGCATCCGATACGCTGCCTGTGGCTTTTAGTTTGGTTTTGTGTGCTCTTTTAGGTTTGATAATTTCGGCTATTGGTTTTAATATTATGCACGACTCCTGCCACGGTGCTTACTCCAGCAAAAAATGGGTAAATACCATTTTGGGGCTTTCGTTAAACGCTATTGGCGGTAATGCATTTTTTTGGAAACAAAAGCATAACGTTCTTCATCATACCTACACCAATATACAAGGCGTGGACGACGACATAGCCCAAAGCAAACTGTTGCGTCAAAGCCCTACGCAAGATTGGATGCCCATTCATAAATACCAGCATCTGTACCTGCCTATTGCCTACAGCCTTACTATTTTTATGTGGGCCTGGGTGCGGGACTTTGAAAAGTATTTTACAAAAAAAATTCACAACACGCAGCTTCAGCCAATGGAGCCGCGCGAGCACTGGATTTTTTGGATAAGTAAAGCCTTGTATGCTGTATTTTATGTGGCGGTGCCTATTTATTTTGTTGGTTTTTTGCCCTGGTTAATTGGGTATGTTACCATGGGGTTAGTGTTAAGCGTTTTTATTGCGTTTGTGTTTCAACTGGCGCATGCTGTAGAAGGTCCGGAGTTTAGTGCCGCAGGGTTAGAAGACAAAGTAATTGAAACCGAATGGGCCATACATCAAATAAAAACTACGGCTAATTTTGCACCCGATAATAAACTGGTTTCGTGGATTGTTGGCGGACTAAACTTTCAGGTAGAACACCATCTTTTTCCACGCATCAGCCATGTACATTATCCCGAAGTAAGCAAAATTGTGCGGGCGCATTGCAAAGAGTTTGGCCTTCCGTACCATTCTTTTCCTACTGTGGGCGATGCCATTCAATCGCATTTTAAAACCATGAAACAGTTTGGGCAAAAAGATTTTGTGCCTGAATATGCACGATAAAAAAGCAGGATAGCTCCCCAATTTGTAAATGGCAAAATGGCGATTGTAGCCTTTAAAAAGGCTGCGTGTAGATAGGAAGGCATCAAAAAATCTGTGTTATTTTCGATATATTTGTAACAACCTTAAAAAAATTCAATATGGGCATATTAACACCAAAAGGAAAAAAAGACGATAAAAAAAAGGACTCCAACAATCTTAAAAATACAGCTACAGGCTCTAAGTTTTTAAGTAAAAGCACAAAGGCGGCCGGCGGCCCTAAAAAAGCAATGACTGGTGGCTCGCAACGCGGCAGTTAAGCAACTACCAACCTTAGTTTATAATAATAAAAGCCCCGCCTCAGCGGGGCTCTTTTAGTTTTTGCAGCGCCATAGCCGTTTAACTTACTCTTTTTATTTTTAGCGATTTTACCCATTTGTTACGTTTGCAAACAAGGCAGGTATGCTCTGGCGCAGGCGTCAACTCTTCGGTGTTGCCACAAAACGAACAGGAGTAATGATGGTGTTCGGTAATTTGTATGTTCTTATGTTTAAACAGTTCGGGTAAAATAGGCAAGCCATATTTTACCTCGTCATCTTCATAATAAAACAGGCTTATTTCGCCATTTACTTCTATAATTCCTAAACGTATCTGTCCCAGGTGCATAACACCTTTCATGCGCAGTTCTGCAAAAAATTCATCTTGCCCCAGGGCTTCTTTTTTAAAATTTTCTATAGTAAAGCGCCCTTCCGATATCAGGCAAACCGATTGACCTTCAATCAGCCGCTCAAAGCCCGGACTTTTGCCAATAAAAAACATTACCAGCTTGTACAATATAATCACCATTGCAAACACCACCATCGCGGGCAGCAGTCCTACATCGTTGTAAAACATTGGGTCGCCGGCGGCCGAGCCAAGCCCGATAATTACCACTAACTCAAACACTGATAATTGCTTTACACCCCTTTTTCCTAAGATTTTTAAGCTAACAACAATAACCAAAAACATAATAAATGAACGAAGCACAGTTTCAGCTAAAAAGCCCCATTCTTCGCTGCCCATTAAAAACTCTTTCCAGTTAAATCCCGATTGTAAAAGATAAAAGTTCATTGTTTAAAGATACAGTGAACGGTTTATTAGTGCAGCAGTAGTGCCTCTCCGCAGATGTCGCGTGCCGCTTTTAATGGATGAAGTTTTTAATTGAACGGTTACCTTGTGCTAAACTTTTAAGCTACTATTTGGCGTTCCAAAATTTAACCGGTTTCCTCACAGCTTCACAAAAACAGTAGATTTTTACGAGTTAAAAACATCCCAAAAAGGGTTTGTACAATACTGCGGCGGCAATGCGTAATAATTAATAACTTTCAAGTATAATTAAATAGAGGTTATGAAGTACGTGTTTCTTTTTTCGCTTTTTATAAGCACTCATTTGTTTGCACAAAATAAGGCAGAAGATGTAAAAACGTTTACGCTAAAAAACGGAATGAAATTTTTGATGCTTGAAGACAATTCCATACCCAATGCCAACATGTATCTTTTTTATAAGGTTGGCAGCCGAAACGAGCATCCCGGCATTACCGGACTATCGCATTTTTTTGAACACATGATGTTTAACGGCGCAAAAAAATATGGGCCAAAAATGTTCGATCGAACCATGGAGTACAATGGCGGTTCTAACAACGCTTACACCACATCAGATGTAACCGTTTATACTGATTGGTTTCCGGCATCGGCACTGGAAGTTATGTTTGATTTGGAGGCCGACCGTATTGGTACATTAAGTATTGATTCCGCAATGGTGCAAAGCGAAAGAGGTGTGGTGCTTTCCGAACGCAGTACAGGGCTTGAAAACTCGCCGTGGAATTTACTGGCGCAAAATATAGAAGCCACTGCTTTTCAGGAAGGTCCTTATCACTGGCCGGTAATTGGCTACGAGCAGGATATTAAGAACTGGACAAAAGAAGACCTTGAACTTTATTTTAAAACCTATTACGCGCCAAACAATTGTGTGGTGGTTATTTCGGGCAATGTACAATTTGAGAACGTAAAAGCGCTGGCTCAAAAATACCTGGAACCTATACCGGCGCAGCCCGCGCCTAAGCCCGTGCATTTACTGGAAACGCCGCAAACCGGCGAACGACGAATAACAGTACAAAAAGATGTATCGTCGCCTTACCTTGGTATTGCTTATCGTGCTCCGCAGGCTACCGATTCGGATTTTTATACGCTGGATATATTAAGTTCAATTTTAACCAGCGGCAATTCCTCGCGACTTTATTCTGCATTAGTGGACAAAAAAGCGTTGGCTTCGGCAGTTTTTACCAATTTCAGCGCTACGTTTGATCCGGGCCTTTTTACTGTGTTTGCCGTTACAGCAAAAGGTAAAAAAGTAGAAGATCTGGAAAAGGCTGTTTACGAAGAATTAGAAAAAATTAAAACTGCAGGAATTACCCCGGCCGAATTGCAAAAAATTAAAAATCAAAAATTAATAGAATTTTATAACCAGGTAGAAACCATCAACGGAAAATCGAACAACATTGGAACGTACGAAGTATTTTTTGGCGACTATCGCAAAATGTTTACTGCTCCCGCGGCTTACAACAAAGTAACGGTAGACGATGTAAAAAGGGTGGCCAACAAATACATTACAAAAAGCACCCGTACTGTAGGTGTAGTAAAAACAAATGTGGAGGATTGATATTATGAAAAAGATAAACTATTTGCTCGTTAGCCTTGCTTTCATCACTTTGCAAACAGCAATAGCGCAAGCGCAAAGTGCCGCCTTTAAATTACCCGCACACGAAAAAACAGTGTTGAAAAACGGCTTAACCATTTACCTGATGGAGCAACACGAAGTGCCTTTGATAAACGTATCTGTAGTAGTTCCTGGCGGCGCTATTTACGATAAGCCTACACAATTGGGGCTTGCAATGATTACTGCATCTTCGTTAATGAACGGAACAAAAAACAGGAGCAAAAGCAAAATAGAAGAAGAGTTGGATTTTGTGGGTGCAACAGTTAACGCATCGGCTTCTAAAGAGTCGTCCGGTTTAAATGCAAAGTTTGCATCCAAAGATGCCGACAAAGTATTAAGCATAATTGCCGATGTATTGTTAACACCAACGTTCGACGAAAAAGAATTTGAAAAAGAAAAAGCTTTGTCGCTGTCGGGTTTAGAGCAGGCACGCGAAAGCCCGCGAAATGTAATTGGTGAATATTTTGACCAGGCAACCTATGGCGCGCATGTATACGCAAATCCTCAAAACGGACGAATAGCAACTGTTAGCAAATTAACGGCGGCCGATGCAAAAGAGTTTTACAAAAAAGCATATATTCCCAATGGGTCGGCCATTGCTGTTGTGGGCGATTTTAATGCACATGAAATGAAAGCAAAACTAACCAGCTTGTTTAGCTCCTGGCAAAAAGGAACCCCGCTGCCAAATGCGGCCGGCCTGCCGGTGAACGCACTCGGCAGTGCTAAAGTAATGCTGGTAAATAAAGACGACGCAAAAGAAACCACCTTTATTATTGGCGGTGCGGGTGTGCCGCGCAGCAACCCCGATTACGTAGCTATGGAAGTGATAAACACCGTTTTTGGTGGGCGGTTTACCTCGTGGCTGAACGACGAACTGCGTGTAAACACTGGCTTAACCTACGGCGCCCGCAGCAATTTCGAGCGCTTGAAAAATGCCGGCAGTTTTGGAATATCAACTTTTACCGCAACAAAAAATACCGAAGCCGCCATAGATAAGGCGCTGGAAGTAGTAAATAAACTGCACACGCAGGGCATTGATGAAAAGACATTAACCTCGGCTAAGAACTATGTAAAAGGAGGCTTTCCGCCGCGATACGAAACGTCCGGACAATTGGCAAACCTGTTAACCTCTATGTTTTGGTATGGCTACGACGAATCGTTTATTAATACTTTTCAAAAAAATGTAGATGAGTTAACGGTAGAAAAGGCTAAAGAAATTGTGGTTAAGTATTTTCCAAAAAACAACCTGCAGTTTATTTTAATTGGCAAGGCAGACGATATACGAAAAATTGCCGCCAAATACGGGCCGGTTACCGAAGCAGAAATTAAAGAAGTACCTAAAAAAACCTTTTAAAAAGGGGTGCTTGCAAGCGTTGGGCATTATAAACGTGTCCGACGCCTGCAGAGCCGCCGCCAAATGCAATGCGCTATTCTCCTACTTGCTTTAAAACTTCTTGCACCAGTGGTTCACTTAAGCGAAAGTTGGTTTGTTCTATTTGTTCGAGCAACGGCTTAAGCGCTGGTATGTAGTTATTGAGCCTGGCTTGTGCCAAAACGCCCAACGTTCCGGTAATAGTTATACCTAATTGTGTGGCAAGTTTGCGGCCTTTTAGTTCGTCAATAATTAAAAGACATCCTTTCATTTCTAATGCTAAAGAAATGGCACTCGCTTCTCCTTTATCCAAAGCCGACGACAGCAGCAGGTGAATGTTTGAATTGTTTGGATTTTGTATGCTTATCCACTTAGGCAGTTGCTTTCCAAATTCCTCTGCAATTATTTGAGTGGTTGTTACCTGACCAAATAGTTTTTGCAACAAACCTAACTGCCCGATTTTATAGAGAAGAATGATGCAACTAGTGTCAGATATGATTGTTGCCTGCATTATTTATATCGTTAACCAGTTCGCACGGGTCAAAATTAAAAATAGGCACGTTGTATTTACTGAGAAGCTCCATGAAAGTACTTTTGCTGTAACCGGCCAGTTCTGCGGCCCCGCCAAGAGAAAGTTTTCCTTGCTCATAGAGTTTTGTTGCCAATAGCATTGTAGCCTCCTTGTCGTCAAGGTCTAAAGCATCGGGTATGTTCAATACCAACGTTTTCATTTCTTAAAAATACTGAAAATGACTGAAACAACCCTACCCATTTAGTAACAAAAACCTTTTTGAAAGGGGTGGGTGCAGTAAAGCGACCGCCGGTACCGGTAAACAATGTTGAAACCGGTTCTGCTGCTCAGGGGCTGCGGGATGGAAATGAAAAACACGCTGAAGGTTTGTGCGTTGGGCTTGTGGCGCATTTGTAATGGACAGCCCGAAGAGGTGTTGCCACCATTTTCTTTAGCCCAAAGCCACCAACCCTTTTTTACCTGTTTTTATCTATTCGATGATGGTTTCATAATGGGTTAACTGACCATCTTTAGCAATGCCTTCTATTATTACCCGAAAGGCTTTTGTGGTATCGTTGTTAAAAAAGGTAAGTCTTACTTTGTTGTTATTTGGCGAGGTGATAACGTATGGGTTCCAGTACAAAGTAGTGCGCAGGTCGCGTTGCTCGTGGCGCGCATCAAACGTATCGTAATTGGGCGAGTAAAATTCTTTAA
>JBBSRB010000135.1:0-7485 GCA_038243445.1 Chitinophagales bacterium
ACTACTTTAACAGCGAGTTTTCTTTTACAGAACGCATTACAGGCATTTGCGGCCGCAACGGCAAGGGCAAAACCAATCTGCTTGATGCCGTCCATTATCTCTGTTTTACAAAAAGCTACTTTACACGGCAGGATAATTTGGTAACAAAACACGGTAGCCAGGGTTTCAGGCTGGAAGGTCAGTTTATAAGAGGCGGCAAAGAAGAAAAAGCAGTGTGCGTGCTGCGCGAAACCGGCCGAAAAGAATTTTTGGTGAATGATGAAGCGTACACCCGTTTTTCGAAACATTTAGGCCGGTACCCGTGCGTGGTAATTGCACCCGATGATGTGCAACTAATTATTGGCGGCAGCGAAGAGCGTCGAAAATTTGTAGATACGTTACTTTCTCAATTAGATGCGCCTTATCTGCAAAGCCTCATTCGGTACACTAAAATATTGCAGCAACGAAACTCTTTTTTAAAAAGCTATAACGATGGCTACGGCAATAAAGATTTTTCAGTTTTAGATGTGCTTGATGAACAATTAATAAAAGAAGGAGATACCATCTTTACAAAACGAAAAGAATTTTTGATTTCTTTTTTGCCCGAGGTAAAATCTTTATACAATGAAATTGCGCAGCAGTACGAACCAATAACTTTGTTGTACGATAGCGAATTACTGGAAAGCAGCATGACGGAGTTGTTGCAATACAACCGACAAAAAGATTTGCTGGTGCAGCGTACATCTTCGGGCATTCATAAAGACGATATTGTATTTTCCATGGGGCAGCATTCGTTTAAAAACGTTGCATCGCAGGGGCAGCGGAAAAGCTTGCTTTTTGCATTAAAGTTGGCCGAAGTGGAAGTGATTAAAAAAGAAAAAAATATGGCTCCCATTTTACTACTGGACGATGTATTTGAAAAGCTTGATGAAGAACGTATAGCCAGTTTGCTGCTAAAGGTAACAGCCGACGAAGAAGCGCAGGTGTTTATTACTGATACCAATTGCAAGCGACTGGAAAATGGGCTAAAAACTCTTAAAAAAGGGTATGGAATGATTGAATTGTGAGATCTTTTTAAAGGTTTAAGGGTTTAGGTGGGTTTAGATGTTTAGATGTTAAGGGTTTAGATGTTTAAGGGTTTAGATGTTTAAGGGTTTAAAACTATAAAGTTTCAGTGTTTAGGTGTTTAGTTGTTTACCAATTTGTGCACTCGCAAACCCCTGAACTATCTTTGCGATATGGGAACCTATAAAATTGGCGATGCCATTCAACAGTTTTTAAAAAGCAGCCGGCTAAAAGGCGATGTACAAGCATTGCAAATTGAAGAAATATGGGAAAAACTGATGGGAAAAACCATATCTAAATACACCGACAAAATTTATATTATTAACGGAACCCTTTTTATAGTTACCAACGTAGCACCCCTTAAAAACGAACTTTCTTACCAAAAAGAAAAAATAAAATCAAGAGTAAACGAAGCTTTTGGCAACAACGATATTAAGGAAGTTGTGATACAATAATCCTTTATTTTTTTTAGATTGCAAAACACATAAAAAAGGGTATGTAGCCGGCCCTGCTGCTGCTATCATCGTCCCTTGCGTCGCACACTTGTACTGAAGGTTGATTATGGAGCACCTGCACAAGTTTTCCTTTTCTTCGCAAAGTGTTCGAAACAAACACCTACCCTTTTTGAAGTGTTTTATGTTCTTTTAAAGAGATAACCAAAGAAAAAATTTTTGTAAAATGCGTTCTCAATGAAAGTCTTTATTAAATGTTTTTATTTCTCAATAAATCTATTTCAACCGCACCCGCGGGTCTACCACGCCGTATAAAATATCGGCTAAAATATTAATGAGAATAAAAAATGCAGCCGATATTAAAACCGAACCCATTACTACGGGAAAGTCTAATTTCTCAAGTGCATCTACCGTAACTTTTCCAATTCCTTTCCAGCCAAAAATATATTCTATAAAAAAAGCACCAGCTAAAAGCTCGGCAAACCAGCCGGTTACAGCGGTAATTACAGGGTTTAGTGCATTACGTAAGGCGTGGCGCCAAATAACGTGTTTGGCACTTAATCCTTTTGCATAAGCAGTTCTAATAAAATCCTGATCGAGTACATCAAGCATAGAGCTTCGTGTGAGTTGAGTGATAATTGCTAACGGACGAATGCCCAACGTAATAGCCGGAAGAATAAGATTTTGAAGCGTAAGCTTTTTTTCGCCGGTGGTTGCGTCCATATCAAACCAACTTCCGGTAATATGCAGGCCGGTGTAATCGCTTAACAAAAATCCAAAAACATAGGCCATTATAATTCCCATAAAAAACGAAGGCGCCGAAATGCCAACGATGCTTGAAAATATAGCAGACGTATCTACCCACGAACCTTGTTTTACGGCTGCTGCAATGCCCAGCGGAATGCCCAATGCAACGGCAATAAGCATGGCGGTAAACGCCAGCAAAAGGGTGCCTGGCAATGCTTCCATTAAAATGCGGCCAACACTTCCTTTGGTTTGATACGATTTGCGCAGGTACGGAAGTTTAAATGCCAGCTTTGTTTCACCACCAACAAAAAAGCCGGTTAATTCTTTGCGTTTTATTTCTTCTTTGGTGTGTACCGAAATGGGCGAAACATCATTTAAATACAAGAGAAACTGTTTCCATTTTGGTTGATCGAGGTTTAGTTCTTTACGGATGGCTTGTTGTGTAGCAGCGTTTCCGGTTTGTCCCATTACCAGCCGCGACGGATCGCCAAAGCCCTGGAATAAAAAAAACACCAGCACAATTACACCAAATAAAACCAGCAAGCCGTAAAGCAGTTTTTTAAAAATAAAAGAAGCCACGACCGAAAGTTACGTAAATGGATTAGAAACGGGCAATGATGTAGGCGGCTTTTGCAGCGCTCTGCTTTTCTATGACTGTGCCCTTTTCAATTGAATAAATAGTGGGGTTTGTGCGTGCAGCCGTTCGAACAGCCACATTATCCAGATTTAAAAAGACGACTTCTTCGTTTAATAAACCCGAAAGAATGATTTTTCCTTTTGCCGCTTCCGAAGAAACAACAAAGAAAGGCACGTTATTTTCCTTTGCCTTTTTATACACGTCTAAAACCTCGCCAATCCATTCCTGTGCGTTTTCAAAATGGAGTACAAATACAAGAATAGCTTTGGGCTCTTCTAAAATAGTTGTTGTATAATCTTGCCCTGTTAAAGAAGTTAACGAAAACCCCTTTATTGAAGGTTCGGCATTGCCTTGCCTGATTAATTTTTGAGACCGATCAATAAAGGTGTAAGAACCCAAATCGGGCGGCAGACTTTCCGGTGCAAATTCAAAGCGTTTACCGTCACGTTCGTAAATAAAAGTGATGGCAAACGAGTCGGATACAGCATTCAACGGCATTTTCATCTGCTGCGTAATGTTGTTGCCCTTTTTAAACGGAAGACAATCTACCGGAGGTAAAAAGGTTAACGCATAACCCTGGATAGCAATAGTTACCAACAGGCTCATAATTAGAACAAAGGCTTCTTTTCTGGCCCGGAAAAAAGGATGAATATTTTTTTTTTTCCAGAAAAGAAAAAGGATCATCCCTAATAAAACCAAATCTTTTAAAAATGACACAAGCGGCGAAATAGGAAGACAATCGCCAAAGCAGCCGCAGTTTTTAAACTTGCCCGACCAATAAGCATAGCCCGTAAGAAAAGTAAAGAAAACAATTAAGAGTAAAAGAAGCCCCGTTACTGCCCGGGGTTTCCAGCCGGTAAGCAAGGCTGCGCCAGCCATAATTTCAAGCCCGATAATTAAAAGTGAAAGAGCCAGCGAATAGCTGTTTAAAAAACTTAAAAAAGGCACTAAAAAAGAAGTCTGTGGAAGCGATGCTGTCCAAACTTCGAAAAACTCCTGCATTTTATAGCTTAATCCCAGCGGATCGTTTGCTTTTACAAGTCCGGAAACAATAAATAAAATGCCTGTAAAAAAACGCACAAATGTAACTGCCGCTTTCATAGTATTACACCCCTTTTTCGCGTGTTTTAATTAAGGCAAACACGGCATAATTTAAAATATCGAAGTAGTTTGCATCCAATCCTTCGCTGATGAGCGTTTTTCCATTATTAGCAATAATTTGTCGCACGCGTTGCAGTTTCATTAAAATCAGGTCAACAAAGCTCTCGCTGCTCATGGCGCGCCAGGCTTCGCCGTAATCGTGGTTTTTAGCAAGCATTAAGTCCTTTGCAATGGAGACTTGCTTGCGATACAATTCAATGGCTGTATCAACCGGCAGTTCTTCCGGCGCATTTGGCGGCAAAGTCAGTTGTATGTTTCCAATTACAGCATAATTAATAATGCCAATAAATTCGCTCCTAATATCATCAGAAACTTTTTGCAGTTTGTTTTCCTGTACGGTACGAATGCGAAAGGCTTTAATATATATCTGGTCGGTAATAGAAATGGGTCTTAATACGCGCCAGGCCGTACCATAATCAGTGGTTTTTTTTGAAAAGATTTCGAGGCATTGCGCCATCAGTTCGTCGTATTGCTGCGCAGTATTTGGGGCTGAGACAGTTTCCATTTAGATTAGGTTAAGTTTAGCTACATTAGCTTCAAAAGTAAGCAAGTAACCGTAATGATGACAATCAATTGCAAGGGCACTGTTATCTCTTTTGATGTACCGAAAGTTATGGGCATAATTAATATCACGCCCGATTCTTTTTACAGCGGCAGTAGGCAGATAAGCCAGGACCAGCTTTTGCGAACGGTGGAAACAATGCTTGAAGACGGCGCTACTTTTTTAGATGTTGGCGGACAAAGCACGCGCCCAGGAAGCGAAAGGCTGCCAGAAAAGGAAGAAGCCGCGCGGGTTATTCCGGCTATTAAAACCATTCTAAAACGCTTTCCAGCTGCGCTTATTTCTGTTGATACTTATTATTCAGGCGTTGCCCGCGAGGCAGTGGCTGCCGGCGCCTGCCTGGTAAATGATGTGAGTGCAGGAACTTTGGATGCAGAGATGATTTCAACCATAGCAAAAATGCAGGTGCCGTATGTTTTAATGCACATGCAAGGAACGCCGCAAACAATGCAAAAAGCCCCCGCTTACCAAAATGTGGTGTTGGAAGTGTTTGACTCTCTGAATTTTAAAAAATCCGAATTGCACAAGGCGGGTATTAATGATGTACTAATTGATGTGGGTTTTGGCTTTGGGAAAACCGCAGCGCATAATTTCGAGTTATTAAATAGCCTGAATTATTTCAAAAATTTAGCCTGTCCGTTACTTGTTGGGCTATCGCGAAAAGGAACCGTTTACAAAACGCTCCATACAACCGCTGAAAACGCTTTAAATGGTTCAACAGTACTTCATACAATTGCCTTACTCAACGGCGCTTCGCTGCTGCGCGTGCACGATGTAAAGGAAGCGGTGGAAGCCGTTACGTTGGTTCAAAAAGTTATGCAAAAGGGGTAAAATTAAATACAAAAAGACTTCAAAAAAGGTGTAACAAACCGCCGTTACTTTCTAAAGATTTTTAGCTGGCAGATAAATAAAACCCGGTTTTTAAAGGCCGCCGGGCATTTGCATTTTTTGCTTGTTTTTGGCAAGGCTTGGATCCAATTGAATGGCTCTGTCGCAAATAGCCTGACCTTTTTGTTTATCTCCTTTTTTTTGATAGCTCATACCAATCATAAACAAGGCCGACGCATCTTCTTTATCCATTCCAAAAATTTGGTCGTAGTAAGTGATGGCTTCATCAAAACGCCCCGCTTCGTAGTTTGCTTCGGCAACCATGTTTAAGAGGTTTACATCGCTTGGGCGGCGTTTTAAAGATTCGCCGAGAATTTCCAATCCTTTATCGGTTTGCTTGTTGTTTAAATAAGCAATTGCCAGGTTTTCCAGGTATTCATTATCTCTTTTATATCCTTTTTCGGCTGCCATCAAAAGATATTTTAAAGAAGCTTTATCGTCGCGCATAGCATAATACATCAGTCCTGTTTCGTACATCCAACGTGTATTAGCCGGGTCAAGCGCCAGTGCTTTTTCAAAATACGGCATTGCCTGTTTATAGTTCATCATATCGGCATATGAGCGGGCAATCATATAAGGCACTTCGGCGTTTTTACCGTCTTCAGAAGCAGCTACATTCAAAAACTTTACTGCGTTACCATAATTTTCGAGGTCATAATAAGCTTTACCAATGAAGTAAGCGGTTTTTGCGGACGGATCGGCTTTTTTTACAAGTTGCGCATACTTAATTGCATCGTTATGCTGGCGCAGATTAAACGAAAGGTCCATTAACCTGCGGTAGGTATCTGCCGAAGGCGCGCCAAGTTGTTCTAACTGAAGATATTTTTCCCGTGCCAACGCATACCGGCGCAATTCAAAAAGCGAATTGGCTAATTCAGAAACTACAGTTTTGTCGGTTTTGGAATAGGTGTAGGCTTTGTCAAATGCTTTGTACGCTTCCATGCTACGACCCCTTGTTTTTTCTTCCAGGCCTTTTTGAAGAAAATGAGCGGAACTGTCGAATTGTGCAAAGGAGCTTAAAGCACTGGCAAAAAATGCCATCGTTAGAAAAATGCGCATAGGATATTGTGGTTTTAAGAACTTAAAAGTAGATTTTCTTTTTGAAAATTCTAAGCCCTGAAACGCTACAAAAACGCTAATATTTTTTTTGCGCTATTTTATTTTAATACGATGGCTGCCAGTGGCGGTAAATTAACAATGAGTTTACTCTTTTTTTCACCCTTGGCGCCTTCTTTTTGCCTGATTTGAGGGTTAAATACATTTCCAGATCCACCGTATTCTTTATTGTCTGAATTAAAAATTTCTTCTTTGTACGTAATTTCAGAAAGTGTTATTTCCCAGTTCATACGCGGCACAGGAGTTAAGTTTAAAATAATCAATAGGTCGGTACCCTTTTTTAAACCTTTTCTGCTGTAGGCAATTACCGACTCTTCGCGGTGGTTTAAATCAATCCATTCAAAGCCGCTGTTGTTGAACTGGTTGCTGTAAAGTGCGCTGTTTTCTTTTAAAAGCGCATTTAAATCTTTAATGCATTTCTGAAGTCCTTTGTGTAATGGAAATTGAAGCAAGTGCCAATCTAATTCTCCTTTATAATTCCATTCTACAGTTTGCCCAAACTCGTTACCCATAAAAAGTAGACGGGCACCGGGGTGCGTCCACATATAGGAATAAAGCGCCCGGAGGTTTGCAAATTTTTGCCACTCATCGCCCGGCATTTTATACAGCATCGGCGATTTTCCATGCACCACTTCGTCGTGGCTAAGCGGCAGCATAAAGTTTTCGTCGTTGAAATACATCATGCTAAACGTAAACTTATTTTGGTGGTATTTTCGGTCAATGGGGTCCAGTTTAAAATAGTCAAGCGTATCGTGCATCCAACCCATCATCCATTTCATACCAAATCCAATTCCATCTGCAAAGGTTGGTCTTGATATGCCGGGCCAATCTGTAGATTCTTCGGCGATCGTCTGTACGTCAGGAAAATCACGATAAAT
>JBBSRB010000136.1:0-7444 GCA_038243445.1 Chitinophagales bacterium
AGCAAAAAGAAGGCGTTGTTTTATAGCTTCGCGTGTATCGCGGCAAAGGAGCCATTGGTGCCGTTTATCGCAAGGTCCTCCCGTTTTTTTGTTATAGGGATGGTGCGACCAGCGCAGCCACATCCAAAACGTATCGTAAGGAGTAAGTAATACCCGCAATCCATGCTTTTCACATAAAAAGAAAAGATCGTCCCAAAGCCGCACCATGTTTGGCTGAAAGTGGCCGGCAGGTTTTTCAAAATACCGGTTTTCGCCTTGACAATATTCAAGCATCAACCGCAGGCAGGTAACGCCGTGTTTTGCCAGCATTTCCAAATAAGCGTCTGCAGTTGCAATATCTTTTCGGCGGAACAAACCTTTTAATTCGGGCCAGGTAATGGCATCATTCTGGCCAATTGGTGTCCAATCGTCTCCCCTATCCGTTACAAAATACGGTGCGCCAGGGGTAACCTCTATCCAAGGCATACGGCCAGCCATCTTCACTCTCCCTGTTTGAGAATGCTCAACTCCTTGCAATGTGTTATCAGTACGCTTTAAATGCGGCGCTATTGTACTTAACAAATCCATAAAGTGTAAAGTAACAGAATTCAAAAAAACTTTCTAAAAATGGTAATAAAACACCACAGTGTAGCCCTCCTGTAATAGGTGTGTACGAAAAGGCTGAACATCGGCATTTTTTACTTCTATTCAAAAAACAGATTTACCAACTCTTTACAGTCAGTTTATTCTATTTTCTATATTGGAAACAACAACCGTGAAGCATCTAAAAACACCTAAAAAAGGGTGCGAAAATATTCACTTGCACACCCTTTTTTAAAGGTTTTGTAATTAAAAGCTGATACCTATTTGCGCAGTGAAAACAAATTTAAAAAAAAGGCGGACTTTATTTTATTTAAACCCAAAAAGTAGCGGAAATAAAAACGTCACAATAATCGTCCATACAGCGTACACCGGAAGATAAAAGGCAATGGAATTTCCAACTCTGGAAATATTATCCTTTTTGGAAAGTACGCGAAAAAGCTGCGCAGTTACCAACAGCAGGTTAATTAATATCAACACATTGCCGCCCAAAACTGCAGCCCTGTTCGGTGTCATTCCCCATTCGGAAATACGGAACAAAATGGCGGAAAGCGCAATGCCGTTAGCAATAATGGTGACAACAGACAAGAGCAAAAGAATCCATATTTGTACCCCCCTTTTTGCAGTCTTCGATGTTTCGGCAACGGAAAAGAAAATAAGCGTCATTACACCAATCAACAAAGCATTAAACGTTAATAAAAACTCACGGTTGTTATATGGATCTTTAGCCGAATACGCCATTGCTGCCAAATAAATTACCAGCATTACTAACACTAACGGACTGAATATTTTGGCAATAACCGGCGAGACTTTGCCCACCAACTGTGGATTAGTTTGGGTAAGATAAGTGCCTACAATGGGTGCAGCTGCAAGACCGAAAACGCCCACATATTCAAAATAAAATTGTTCGATGTTAAAGCCTATGAGTGAAAACAGACCAACTGTTATACCGCTCATAATGGCGCCGGCAATTAAGATTAAAGCGGTCATTACCACCAAATCGCCATTATACTTTAAAAAGAGAAGCCGTTTTTCTTTTATATTTTGCGCCTCGCAAACAAACGTAAAACCCAACACGCACCAAAGAAATAAAATTAAATGAATGCAGGATAAAATTAAGGTGTCGCTTTGGGGACTATTTGGCAGCGAATTAATAAAAAATAAACCGCCAAGTGTTAGTCCACTTATCAAAGCAATTTTACCCCGTTGTACACCATTCTTCCAGGCGAAGTAAATCATCAGGGCTGGCAAAAAAACAAAGCCTACATTCCGCGGATAGTAAAAATCTTCGCTTATAGATAAAAACGCAGGCAGCTTTGCAATTACGCCCCCAATCAGCGAAGCAATAATCACAAATAAAACCTCTTTACGGTTGCCCCAACTAATTTCATCACTTTCGTAGTTGAGCCTTTCGTACCAAAAACTGGCAATTGTGTTTCCTTTTATTTCCGGGTACATGGCGCCGAAGGCCTGCTTAAAAGCCGGCTTGTTGTTGCGGTACAACTTTTCAAGTTGTTTAGGATTGTCTAAAAGTGAATGTATTTCGTCTATCATCAGTTTATACTATTAAGGTAAAAATCTTCACGTCAGTAATCAAAACAAAAAACCCGTACAGCAGCAAGCGGTACGGGAGAGAAAAAAAGATTGCAAAAAGGGTTTACGCTTCTTTTTTAGCGTACTTCTTTTTAAACTTGTCAATACGTCCTGCCGTATCAACCAATATATTTTTACCTGTAAAAAACGGGTGAGAAGTGTTTGAAATCTCCAGCTTTATCAGTGGATACTCGTTACCATCGTCCCACTTTACAGTTTCTTTGGTAGCAGTGGTAGAACGGCTTAAAAAAGTATGACCGTTACTCATATCTTTAAACACAACGTTTCGGTAATTAGAAGGGTGAATATCTTTTTTCATGTTTTAATTATTTATGAGCGGTCTAATTTCTAATTTTTAGAAGCGCAAAGCTAAAAAAAATAGTTCTGTTTACCAAATGTAAGCTCTGTTAAATTAGCTGCGCATATTCAGGTACTGCATCGGAAACTCAAGGGCAGCGTCTTTGCATGCCTGGATAACGTCCTGCAGGTCGTCAATTTTTTTACCGGTTACCCGCACTACATCTTCCATTATTTGTGCCTGTACTTTCAAACCCGAATCTTTAATTAATTTAACCACTTTTTTAGCATCATCCTGTTTTAAGCCGTTGCGCACCGGCACTTCTTTTTTTAGTATTTTCCCGCTTTGGTAGGCATCTTTCGAAAAGTCAAATGCTTGTGGGTCAATACCTTGTTTCATAGACCGGCTAATCAGCACATCGGTTACCTGCTTCAATTGTAAATCACCTTCGGCTTCCAGGTTAATTTTCGAATCTTTTTTATCTAAATTCATCACCACGTGGGAGCCTTTAAAATCAAAGCGGTTTTCTATTTCTTTTTTGGTAACGTTTACCGCATTATCCAGCGTTTGCATATCTACCTTGCTAACAATATCGAAAGAGGGCATAAAATGGTTTTAGTTTACAAATTTGCATGAATTATTTTTTTCGGCGTAGAACCTTTTGCAAGCTTCTTTACTGCCAAACGCTAAAGATACGCCATTGCCTTTAACCCTGCTGCCCCCGATGCGCCCCTTTTTTGAGCCTTTTTGTACGCTTCTGTTTTTTGAGGCATAGTTTTTAACGGGTAGATTAGAGATTTGCGTGCGCTGTTATTTTTAAATTATAAATAGATAAAAAAAGCGCACGCCGAATAAAACATGCAAAACATAGAGAAGATAACTTTCGGGGCTGAGTTTGTAAACCACTTTCCTGGCGATGAAACCGAAAGCAATTTACCGCGCCAAACGCCAGGCGTACTATATAGCAAAACGGCACCTACACCGGTAAAAAGTCCGCGCCTGCTGGCCTGGTCGGCGGAGGTTGCAAACGAACTGGAAATAAGAAAACCTACAACAGAGGCCGAAATTGACCTGCTTGCCGGAAATATCATAACAGCAACCATGCAGCCGTACGCGGCATGCTATGGAGGCCACCAATTTGGCAACTGGGCAGGGCAGTTAGGCGATGGTCGTGCCATTACTTTAGGAGAGGTAAAAACTGTAACCGGCAATACCTGGGAGCTGCAGTTAAAAGGCGCCGGACAAACACCGTATTCACGCAGGGCAGACGGGCGCGCTGTTTTGCGCTCTTCCGTACGCGAATATTTAATGAGCGAAGCCATGCACTTTTTAGGCGTTCCCACTACGCGGGCGCTAAGCCTGGTAAGCACCGGCGAGCCTGTACTGCGCGACATGTTTTACGATGGTCACCCGGCTTACGAGCCTGGTGCAATTGTGCTTCGGGCAGCGCCTTCGTTTTTGCGGTTTGGCAATTTTGAATTACTTGCCGCCCGCGGCGACATCAAAAATCTAACGGATTTGGTAAACTGGACAATAGAAAAGTTTTACCCGCATATTAAAGAGGATGGTAAAATTATTAATTGGTTTAAAGAAGTGGTGGACAGAACGGCCGAAATGGTAGTGCACTGGTTGCGGGTAGGGTTTGTACATGGCGTGATGAATACAGATAATATGTCGGTTTTAGGATTAACCATAGATTATGGACCTTATTCGTTTGTAGATAATTACGATCTGCTTTTTACACCAAACACTACCGATTTGCCCGGCAGGCGTTATGCTTTTGGGCGGCAGGCAGCCGTTGCAAAATGGAACTTAGGCTGCCTTGCAGGTGCCCTGGCACCGCTGTTTGAAACCACCACAGAACTGGAAGCAGTGCTGGACAAATATGACGACAGTTATTGGGGTTATTATTACCAAATGATGGCAGGTAAGTTGGGGTTAGATAAAGTACAGGCTAAAGATGTTCCGCTGATTACGGAACTCGAAAAAACATTATCTGCACTACAGCCTGATATGACGCTTTTTTACGCCTTTTTAGCCACTCTTCCGTTAGAAGCAAATGAGGACGAAGTGGCGCAGCATTTTAGCGAAGTTTTTTACAACCAACCGGATGCAAACCAAAAAGCCCGGTTTTTCAGCGTAATAGAAAACTATCAAAAAAGGGTTAAAACAAACACCATTTCCCCTAAAGATTCTAAAAAAAAGATGGCTGAAACAAACCCGAGATTCATCTTACGAAACTATTTATTGCACGCGGCTATAGAAGAATTGGAAGGGGGCGAAACAGCTCTTTTTGATAAATTGCAGCAGGCCATGAAAGAACCCTACTCACCTAAATGGGATGAGTTTCTTGTAAAAAGGCCTGATTGGGCTACTCAAAAAGCAGGTTGCTCTATGTTATCGTGCAGTTCTTAAAGGCGCTGCCTTTTATATTTTTTTGATAAGAAACTTAAAGCTGCAAAAAACCTATAAAAAAGGGGTAAATTCTATCTTTGAAACTATTCTTTAAAAAACTGTGATGTTTGTGATGTTGGTAAGTAAAAACCTATAAAAAAGGGGTGTTTAAAATCTGCCTGATAAAAAACAGGCACGGGTTTACAAAACACGAACATTGTTTTTTTGTTTTTCAATACCTTCAACCCAAACAGGTGTACAAATGGGTGTTCGTATAGAAGAATCGTGGAAAAAGGCACTGTCCGGTGAATTTAATAAACCTTATTTCAAGCAAATATCCGAACATATTAAGATTGAAAAAGCGCAAGGCAAAATCATCTATCCGCAGGGGTCGCTTATTTTTAATGCATTTAATTCCACGCCTTTGGGCAAAGTAAAAGTGGTTTTGCTGGGGCAAGATCCGTATCATGGCCCAAAGCAGGCGCATGGCTTAAGTTTTTCGGTTCAAAAAGGAGTGTCTCCGCCTCCATCGCTGGTAAATATTTTTAAAGAGTTGGAAACCGATTTGGGCATGCCGCGGCCTCCACATGGAAATTTAGAGCATTGGGCAGAGCAGGGCGTGTTGCTTTTAAATGCCTCATTAACCGTACGCGCCGGCGAGGCGGGCAGTCATTCAAAAATAGGTTGGATGGAGTTTACCAATGCGGTAATTAATACTGTATCCGAACAGCGGGACCACGTGGTTTTTTTACTTTGGGGCAAGTTTGCACAAGAAAAAAGAAGCCTGGTAGATGAAAAAAAACATCTTGTTTTAACGTCCGCTCATCCATCGCCGCTGTCGGCAAATACTGGTTTTTTCGGTAACCGCCATTTTTCCAAAACCAACTCTTTTTTAATGAATTGGGGCAGAGACCCTATTGACTGGACACTATAATTTTATTTAATGAATCTATTAAAAAATATTCTCGGGCGTCTATTTGCACTTTGGGCTTTACTGGTTTTTGTAAGCACTATGCTATTTGTTATTTTGTGTGCCTGGATTATTGGTCTTTGGCCCGAACCTAAACGGTCGCACCTGATGCAGGTGATTTTTTCTGCCTGGATGACGCTTTTTTTTGTTGCAACCGGTGTGCGCCGGATTTTTAAAGGACGAAAACATTTCAAAAAGGGTGAAACATATGTAGTTGTATGCAATCACCGCTCGTTTATGGATCCGCCGCTTTCAAGCCCAGGCATACCGGGTGCAAATAAAACCATTGCTAAAATAGAAATGTCGCGCATTCCGCTTTTTGGTATTGTGTACAAACGAGGTTCCGTGTTGGTGGATAGAAAAAGCGAAGAAAGCCGGAAGCAGAGTTATGTACAAATGAAAAAAACCATTGCTATGGGGCTGCACGTGTGTATTTACCCCGAAGGCACCCGAAATAAAACTAGCGAACCACTTCAGAAATTTCACGATGGCGCTTTTCGGCTGGCGATAGAAACCGGCAAAAGCATTATGCCTGCCGTTTTGTTTTACACCAAAGAAGTGTTGCCGCCCAATAAAACTTTCTTTTTTTGGCCGCATAAAGTAGAAATGCACTTTTTACCGCCAGTGCCGGTTCGGGGCAAGCAAGTTAGAGAATTGAAAGAGGAAGTGCATCTTTTAATGAAAAATTATTACAAAATGTAGGACACGCCTCAAGGCGTGTTCTATTAGAGGCGTGTGTGATTGTTTTTTGAACACGCCTCAAGCACGTCCAAACCGGAATTTGATTGTTTTTTTGAACACGCCATGAGGCGTGTTCCTACAAGCGCCTACGTTCAAAAAATATTTACTCTTAAAAGTTATTAAAGCTGCGGGTGCGGTTAATACGCAGATCTTGTAAAATAGAAGATTTAGGACTGATGGTGATATTAAAGTAGCGGGTTAATCCAACCGGCGTAACATTTATAGAAAGCTGCCAGCAGTGCATTTCCCTATTGATAGACATGGTAAACGTTTCCAGCTTTACCGTTTGCAAATCCAAATATCCGTTTGTGCTAAAGTTCCATTTTGGTGTAAGGCTAAAGCTGCTTCTAAAGCTCGATGAAGCGGTAAGCACGTTTTCAAACCCGGTAAAGTCTGGCTTTACCTGCCGGCTCAACTGCATCGACACATCAAACCCAATTTCCCACGGAATATTAAAATCTACAAATTCCGATGGATTTCGGCGGATGTATTCCTTCATCATTTGCTTATCGCCGGCAAGTTCGTCGTCTTCGCCATACTGCGAGTTTGCCGATGGTGAAACCGGCGTTTGTTCGTCAGATTTGGAAGCATCCCGCGGCTTGCTTCTAAACTCTGTTGAAAGCGATAAGCTCGCATTGGTTAGTCGTCCCAAATTAAAGCCATTGCCTTCCCAGTTAAATCGGTTGATCCGGCGTCCAAACCGGTCGGCGCCGTAGGGGTCGAGGTTGGCAGAAGCCGATAAATTCAATTTATCAAAAAGCGTACTGCGTAAACTTATCACAAAGGGTCGTAACTGAAATGAATCTTCTAAAAAATTGTATGCACTATTAATGCTTAAACCATCTATCAGCCGCACTTTTTTTATGGCA
>JBBSRB010000137.1:0-7400 GCA_038243445.1 Chitinophagales bacterium
GACGCAGCCATGCAAATAACGCATGCTTTTAGAGGCGAAGAATGGTTGCCCAGTGCGCCAGTGCATGTATTAATTTGGCGCCATCTATTTGGTGAAGAGGCAATGCCCAAATGGGCGCATTTACCACTTATTTTAGGGCCCAATGGAAAGCTAAGCAAAAGGGATGGAGCTAAGTACGGCTTTCCGGTTTTTGCAATGAACTGGACAGATCCCGCTACCGGCGAATTAACCGAAGGCTTTAAAGAAAGCGGCTTTTTACCCGAAGCATTTATAAACTTATTAGCGCTGTTGGGTTGGAACAATGGCACAGAACAGGAATTGTTTACGCTTGAAGAATTAATCCAAAATTTTTCTATTGATAAAGTGCATAAAAGCGGTGCAAAGTTCGATTTTGAAAAAGCAAAATGGTTCAATCACGAATGGATAAAAAGATCTGGAGTTGAGGATTTGAAGTCAGAAGTAAGAACCATATTTGAATCAAAAAACATCATAATAAAAGACGACAATCAATTAGAAAAAGTGATAGCACTGGTAAAAGACCGCTGCACCCTTTTGACAGATTTTTTTGACCAGGCGCATTTCTTTTTTGAGGCGCCAACCGAGTGGGATGCAGCATCTGTAAAACCGAAATGGAATAGTGCAAAAGAGTCCTTTTTTAAAGCTTTTATACACGAATTAAATAGTTTACCCGAATGGAGTTCAGCTTTTATTGAAAGCGCTTTTAAAAATATGGCTGCTGTATGCGGCGTAAAGCCCGGCGAGCTGCAACTGCCTTTTCGGATTATGCTGGTTGGCGGTAAATTTGGGCCGCCGGTGTTTGATATTGTAGAAATAATAGGAAAAGAAGAAACAGGCACCCGAATTAAAAACGCTTTACCACAATTTGATTAACCAATAATGAACAGACCTGTACGAGTTTTAGTTGCAAAAGTAGGCCTTGATGGACACGACCGTGGCGCCAAAGTAATTGCCACTGCTCTCCGCGATGCCGGCATGGAGGTAATTTATACCGGGCTGCGGCAAACGCCCGAAATGGTAGTAGCGGCTGCCTTGCAGGAAGATGTGGACGCTATTGGTGTAAGTATTTTATCGGGGGCACACATGACCGTTTTTCCAAAACTAATAACCTTGATGAAAGAAAAAAACATGAACGATGTGTTGCTTACCGGCGGCGGCATTATTCCGGTCGATGACATGAAAACACTGAATGATGCAGGCGTTGGCCGCTTGTTTCCACCGGGCACTACAATGGCTACTATTGCTGATTATATAAGAGAATGGACAGCAGAAAACAGAGCCTTTTAAAACCTTTGAAAAAGGGTATTTGATTGTTCCTTATAAAAAAATTTCACCTACTCATCACAACAATATTAAAAATGGTTTATCAAACGCTTCTTACTTCTTTAGACAGTGGCATTTTCACCATCACCATTAACCGGCCGGATAAGTTGAACGCCATCAACAAGCAAGTGATGAATGACCTTGAAGAGGTGATTAGTGAAGTGGAAAACAATCCGGTAGTTAAAGGAGTGATTATTACCGGCTCGGGGGCAAAAGCATTTGTTGCGGGCGCCGATATTTCGGAGTTTACAGGCTTAAGTCATGGCGAAGGAATGGATATGGCGCGGCGCGGACAAAACATCTTTTTTAAAATAGAAAACTGCTCAAAGCCGGTTATTGCAGCCGTTAATGGTTTTGCATTGGGCGGCGGTTGCGAGCTGGCAATGGCTTGTCATTTCAGGATCGCAGCCGAAAACGCAAAGTTTGGTCAGCCCGAAGTAAACCTTGGATTAATACCGGGCTATGGCGGCACGCAACGCCTGGTACAAATTATTGGTAAAGGCCGCGCACTTGAACTTTTGTTAACCGGCGGCATGATTGATGCACAAATGGCGTTGCATTTTGGACTGGTAAATTATGTTGTGCCGCTTACCGAAGTAGTAGCCAAAGCAAAAAGTATTTTAGAAGTTATTGGCACCAAAGGGCCGTTTGCCGTAAGCCGTTGCATTACAGCAGCAAACGCCGCTACTAATAGCGAACGTAATGGTTATGATATAGAATTAGAATCGTTTGGTGATTGTTTTGAAACAGAAGACATGAAAGAAGGCGCAGCTGCTTTTTTGGAAAAACGAAAAGCTAACTTTATTGGAAAATAATTCCTAATCATTTTGCGGAAAAATGCGAATTGTTTTTACAAACCTTGATTGATAGTAAGAAGAAAGAGGCGTAACCGTGACGCTCATGGCTTTGCCCGAAGTAGCATGAATAAATTTAAGTGTATCGGTATTTGAAACCACAAATCCCATGTGGCCTACATGGCGTTCGGCGGGGTTAGTTCCCGTAAATAAAATAATGTCGCCGCGCTTTGCCTTTTCAACCGGTATGGCTTTTCCAACATTGGTAAAATCAATAGAAGAACGTGGTACCCGAATTCCAAAATGGTTAAACACATAAGTTATAAAACCCGAACAATCGAAACCCACTGTAGGATTCGTAGATGCATAAACATAAGGCGTTCCCATTAGCGTTTCCGCATAAGCCATCAGGGAGGTTGGGTTTGCTCTTTTTACATCTATTTCCTGCGAAGGCGCTAAAATAGCAGTATCGTTGTTTTGAGTGTTATCGTTTTTAGAACTAGCTAATTTTATATCAACTCCGGGCTTTACTACAAGTTTTGATGTATCTGCAAGAGCCAGCAATGTATTGCTATCCTCCATTACAATCCCTTCGTTGCTTTCGGGTACTTTCCAGTTGCACGAAGTAATAAATAATGTAAAAGCCGCCACTGAGATAATTTTTGGGCAAGTCATATCTTCAACTCATCAAAAACAAAACCAATCTTTTTTTAACTACCTATACTTTAAACGCAAAGCTTATTGTTTGCTTCGAGAAATTAGTGTTATAAATTTAAAGATTACCTCTTTTTGAAAGGTTTATTTCTGATCTAAACATTTGTGCCCAATTAATACCTTTTCAAAGGTTTGATCAAGATGAAAATTTTGGTTTAATCAAGATGAAAATGTTTGTTTTTTTATCTACCCTTTTTCAAATGTTTTTACAGCGATCAAAATTCTTCTGTTTTTGTAGCTACCCTTTTTCAAAGGTTTGATGCGACAAAACTTCTGTACACCTGTACCTTCTTTATCATGCCAACTATTAAAACAGCACGTCATTTTGGACTTGCCGTTAATATCTTTGCCACTCAAAATAAAGTAATGAACTACCGCATAGAAAAAGATACCATGGGCCAGGTGCAGGTACCGGCAGAAGCCCTTTATGGTGCACAAACCCAACGCAGTATTGATAATTTTAAAATAGCGCAGGATATTAACCGCATGCCAAAGGAAATTATTAAAGCGTTTGCTTATTTAAAAAAAGCAGCAGCTTTAACCAACATGGAAGCCGGTGTTTTACCAAAAGAAAAGGCAGATTTGATTGGCGCTGTATGCGATGAAATACTGGAAGGATCGCTTGACGACGCATTTCCGCTTGTAGTGTGGCAAACAGGCAGCGGCACGCAAAGCAATATGAATGTAAACGAAGTAATTGCAAACCGGGCGCAGGTACTTAATGGCGGACAATTAACCGATGAAAAAAAAGTATTGCACCCTAACGATGATGTAAATAAATCGCAGTCATCAAACGACACTTTTCCCACAGCCATGCACATAGCGGCTTATAAAATATTAGTAGAAAACACAATCCCCGGCATAGAAGGTTTGCGCGATGTGCTGGAACAAAAAAGTAAAGATTTCATGCCTATTGTAAAAATTGGCCGCACCCATTTTATGGATGCTACGCCGCTTACTTTAGGGCAGGAATTTAGTGGTTATGCAGCCCAGTTAAACCATGGTATAAAAGCTATTAAAAACACCTTGTCTCACCTATCCGAGCTGGCTTTAGGCGGCACTGCAGTTGGTACCGGCATTAATACGCCGCCTGGATATGCCGAGGACGTAGCAAAACACATTGCGGTACTAACAGGTTTGCCTTTTGTAACAGCGAAAAACAAGTTTGAAGCGCTTGCAGCTCACGATGCCATTGTAGAAACACACGGCGCTTTGAAAACCGTTGCTGTGAGCTTAATGAAAATTGCAAATGACATTCGCATGCTTTCTTCGGGGCCGCGCTCGGGCATTGGTGAAATTTTTATTCCTGATAATGAGCCTGGTTCGTCTATTATGCCCGGCAAAGTAAACCCTACACAAAGCGAAGCCCTTACGATGATTGCGGCCCAGGTAATGGGTAATGATGTAGCTATAAACATTGGTGGTTCGATGGGGCATTTTGAACTGAATGTGTTTAAGCCAATGATGATTTATAACTTTTTACACAGTGCCCGCTTGTTGGGCGATGGCTGCGTAAGCTTTACCCAAAAATGTGCAGCAGGCATACAACCTATTGAAGCAAATATTAAAAAGCACGTTGATAATTCATTAATGCTGGTAACGGCTTTAAATACAACAATTGGTTACTACAAATCGGCCGAAATAGCACAAAAAGCGCATAAAGAAGGAACTACGTTAAAGCAAATGGCAGCACAGCTTGGCTATGTTTCGGAAGAAGATTTTGATGCTATTGTAGACCCTGCAAAAATGGTTGGAGATATTAAGGAATAAAACCCTTTTAAAAGGGTACCAGGGCAATAATAAACCACCCTTTTTTAAATGTTTGAAAGTTGAAGGTAGCTGTTTGCAAAATACAAATATTTAGGTTAGTTTAACACTTTCGTTTGTATAAAAACAGCAACGAACCAATCCTACTCTTATGAAAAATGCAACTACCGTTTTGGCCGATGCGCCAACTACAAGCTTAAAAATAGCTTATTCGTATTTACTTCCACATGTGCCCGGAGCAGCTGTTTACAACCAATTGAAAGTGGCTCGGCCATCTCCTTACAAAGCGTTGTTTGTTGTTCACCATGCTGTTGCAAACCCTGCCGCCTGGGATGCTGATTGGTTTGGTAATTACGAATGAAAAGCTCAAAAAAAGGAGAGCCATTATACTACTGGCGCGCCGTCTCTTTCTTCTGCAGGTACTTCTACACCGGCGGTAGTACCACTTGATGGGCTGTGGTGTAAAAATCGTCGTTGAAAGAGTAACAACGTAATTACACCAACTGAAATGGCTGCATCGGCAATATTAAAAATCGGGCTAAAAAATTCAAAATCACGACCTCCTAAAAAAGGCATCCACTCAGGGTAAGTAGATTTTACCATTGGGAAATAAAGCATATCTACTACATGCCCATGTAAAAAGCCGGCATAACCTTTTTCGGGAAAAGCAGTGGCAACGGTGGCGTAGTCGGAGGCAGAAAAAATCATCCCGTAAAACATGCTGTCAATTAAATTACCTAACGCACCCGCATAAATTAAGGAGGCGCAAACAATAAAACCTTTAGAATAATTTTCTCTTACAATCTTACCTAAATACCAGGTTCCAAAAAGCACGGCTGCCAATCTAAATAAAGTAAGTGCTGCTTTGCCCCATTCGCCGCCAAACTTCCAACCCCAGGCCATTCCTTCGTTTTCTATAAAATACAATTTCGCCCAGGGCAAGCTGGCCAAATCGGTAATATGTCCAAACGGAAAGGTTGTTTTTATCCAGATCTTCAAAAGCTGGTCGGCTAAAATAACGGCTATTATAATAAGGACTGCAGAACGAAGTTTCACACGTAAAAATTTGATGTTTCTGCGCTTTGCCGTACCGGCGCGGGGCAAGAATAATAATTATTGTCAAAGATAAGGTGTGCCGCAAAGCACAGGCACATTACATCTTGTTAAAGACTACTCCTGAAAATAGATTCGTTTTACCCGCTGCGATACAGAGGTCATTATTTCGTACGGTATGGTACCGGCCCAATGCGCTAATTCTTGCACCGGCAACCTTGTTCCGAATATTTCAACGCTGTCTCCTTCTGCCACACCTTCAATATCTGTAACATCGATCATGGTCATATCCATACACACAGAACCCGCTACAGGTGCACGCTTTCCACGCAGCCACATGGCGCCGCGCCCATTGCCCAGGCTTCGCGGGTAGCCATCTGCATAACCAATGCGCACAGTTGCAATTACCGAATCCCGCTCTAAAATAGTACGGCGGTTATAACTCACACTTTCACCCTTTTTTACATGTTTTATTTGAGCAATTGTTGACCTTAGAGAAGCAACCGGATGAAGCTGCAGTTTTGTTGTTGCCAGTTCCACGCCGTAAAGCCCAATGCCTAAGCGAACCATATCGAAAGTAAGGTGTGGATGCCGTACAATAGCGGCCGAGTTTGATAAATGGTTTAAAAAGGAGTATTGAAGAGAACTTTGTAATTGAGCTGCCGCGTTTTTAAAAACCTGGGCCTGATGCCTTGTAAAATCGTCTTGCGCTGCCTCTTCGCTTGCTGCTAAATGACTAAAAACAGATTCTACTTTTAATAACGAACCGACTGCAAGCACAGCACCCAATTCCTGAACCTGCGAAGGGCTAAACCCAAGCCTGTTCATGCCGGTGTCTATTTCTATATGAACCGGATAACTGGTTATACCCTGATTTTTTAAGTACTGGGTAAACTGATGAAAAATTAGAAAAGAATAAAGTACCGGTTGCAACCTAAATTCTAACAGCGACGGAAAAGAAGCTTCGTCGGTATTGAGCACCATAATGGGCAAGCTAATCCCTGCTTTACGCAGCTCAATTCCTTCGTCGGCGTAGGCAACGCCCAAATAATCTACATTATTAAATTGCAGCACTCCTGCTATTTCTGCGCTGCCGCTGCCATACGAAAATGCTTTTACCATAGCCATTACCCTGGTTGCTGGCGGCAGCAGCTTTTGGTATTGTTTTAGGTTTTGAGCCAGGTAGGCCAGGTTAATTTCCAGCACTGTTTGATGCACTTTTGTCTCCAGCAAATCGGCAATGCGTTCGAAGCCAAACGTGCGGGCGCCTTTTATTAAAACAGCAGCATTGGCAAATAACGAACTTCTATGAGATTGAATAAATTCTTCGGTGCTTTTGTAAGCGTTAAAACCAATTGTTGAAGACAAATAAGGCGGCAGGTATTTAGGAATAAAATCGCCAATGGCCACAACCTGCTGCACGTTGTTTTTCACCAGTGCATCTGCAATCAGGGCGTACAGTTCTTCTTCTTTTTTCCCGCTTTCTGCAAAGTCTGATAGAATGACTACTCTTTGTTTTGCACCGTGTTGTTGGGCTAAAAAATGCAACGCACTGTTTAAGGAAGTAAGATCGGCGCTGTAACTATCGTTGATAACAATGCTTTGATTAACTCCGGCTTTTAACTGCAGGCGCATATCTACTGCATGAAGATTGGCAAGACGCTGGTTGATTACAATTACATTGATCTTTAAATATAACAAAACAGCAATGCAGGTAATACAATTTTGTAC
>JBBSRB010000138.1:0-7386 GCA_038243445.1 Chitinophagales bacterium
AGCACTATATGGCGAAGTGTCTTCTGCCAGCAACTTCAGCCTTTTGCAC
Organism: Chitinophagales bacterium; assembly: GCA_038243445.1. Taxonomy (GTDB): domain Bacteria; phylum Bacteroidota; class Bacteroidia; order Chitinophagales; family Chitinophagaceae; genus Flavisolibacter. Next base: position 50 of record JBBSRB010000138.1, read on the forward strand.
TTGCAAGAGGCTTTTTAATGCCTTTGTTCTTTTGTATACCCCTTTTTGAAAGGTTTTTTAGAGTCCCAAATTTTGTTTTCGCTTACAACATGTTTCAAAATAAAGGCAGTTTTAATGGGTGCCCTCTCCCTGAACTTTTCTATTGAAAGCTAAAACTGGCACAACAATTATACACCAAGTAGGTGTACTTTAGTGGCTGCATCAATAAACTAAAAAAATAACCATGGAAATTAAACAAGATAATCGCACCGGAGACTATGACGATCCGAACGACAGGTCGACCTTTATGACCGACCTACAAAAATGCCTGACAAAACTTGAGGAAAAGGGTTATAATGATCAGTTTCGGGTAGAGAAAAAGTATCTGCAATCGTTAACCGACTGCAAAAAAAAGTATAAGCCAAAAGATGTGTGCGCGGTTAATTTTTACCGTTTTGAAGGTATTTCCGACCCGGATGACATGTCTATTTTATACGCTATTGAAACTACAGACGGAAGAAAAGGCACACTTGTAGATGCTTATGGCCATTACTCCGATGACGATACAGGAGCCTTTATGCAGGAAGTGGACATCAATAAAAAAGTTTCGTCGCGGTTTACGCCGTAAAATAAGCAAAAAAACAAAAAAGCAGTTCCACGGAGCTGCTCTTTTTAATTATGGCAACGGCTATTTTTTTTCGTTGGTGCGGTGGCAAATAAGTTCCACAGAAAAAGAAAACGCAAGAGCAAAAGCAATGGCTTGCCAAAGCGACTGATGGTTAACAAACGAAATAATTGCCATCACAAAGCAAAATAAGCTAACCATTATTGTCAACGCATTTTTTTCGGAGAAATACCTCTTCATATTTATTGGATTTTTACGTAGGAATTGAACGAATGGCAAAAGTATCTCAAACCAACTTTCCGGCAATTAAAAGTATTCGTTAAAATGGTATTGGTATTTTCGCCTGTCAGTTGTAAAAACATTCAAACCTGATGCGCATTTTCCTAAAAGGACTACAATTTATTTATTCGCTTTATGCATTTGCACTTTTTTTAATCTTAATGATTCCCGTTTTTTTATGGTCGCTGCTGGTATTACCTTTCGGTGCTGTAAAAGGCGGCAATTTAATTTATAAAGCGTGTACCGTTTGGGGCGATGCATGGTTTTTTTTAATAGGAGTACATCATAAAAATATTTGCGAAGCTCCGGTAGAAAAAAACAAATCATACATTTTTGTAGCAAATCATATTTCGTATTTCGACATACCAACAATTGTAAAAACCTTTCGAAAACCTATTCGTCCTTTGGGCAAAGCCGAAACGGCCAAAGTACCCCTTTTTGGAACCATTTATAAGAATGCCATTGTAACTGTGGACAGAAGTAGCCCTTCAAACAGAGCCCGAAGCGTGATGCTTTTAAAATCGTTTTTACAAAAAGGATTGTCGGTTTTAGTCTTTCCCGAAGGAACGTTTAACCAAACCGGTAATCCGCTGAAAGAGTTTTACGATGGCGCTTTTCGCATTGCTATAGAAACCGGCACGCCAATAAAACCGGTATTGTTTTTAGATGCTTTTGACAGGCTGCATTACAGCAGCATTTTTTCTCTGACGCCCGGAAAAAGCAGGTCTGTTTTTTTACCGGAAGTGCCGGTAAATGGTCTTTCTGTAAACGACCTTTCGCACCTGAAAGAAGAAGTAACGCAAATAATGGAAAGCAGCTTGCGGCGCTACCGGGCTTCCTGGATAAAACAGTAATTTGCGCCTTCCAAAATGCAGTACGCCGAAATTATTATACCGCTTGCTTTACCAAAAAATTACACGTGGGAAATTCCAGAACACCTGATTGCTGGCCTGGTACCTGGCTGTCGCGTGGAAGTAAATCTTGGAAAAAACAAACGATACGCGGGCATTGTAAAAAGGCTGCACAACAATAAGCCGTCTGCCTTTGAAGCAAAGGAAATCATTAATGTGTTAGATGCTACTCCTGTTATTCAACCCTTTCAATTAGCTTTTTGGGCGTGGATGGCGGAATATTATATGTGTACCGAAGGAGAGGTTATGTCGGCAGCGCTGCCTGCGCATTTCAAACTTTCCAGCGAAACGGTTTTAATATTTAATGAAGAATTTGGCGATGATTTTTCGGCGTTGGATAACGAAGAATATTTGGTTGCTGAAGCGCTCTTAATAAAACACGAATTAAGATTAACCGAGGTGCAGCAGATATTGGATGTAGCGCATGTTTATCCAATTGTAAACCGGTTGATAGGCAAAAAAGTGTGTATTGTTTGGGAGGCTTTAAAACAAGCGTATGCACCAAAAAAAGAAACCTTTGTTGTACTGAGTCCCGAATACGACAACGAAGAAAACCTTTCTGCACTTTTAAATAACTGGAGCCGGGCGCCAAAGCAAATGGAACTGTTGTTAAGCTACTTGCACCTGATGAAAACCGAAGGAGAAGTAACAAAAACCGCTTTGCTGAAAAAATCAGATGCATCCGACGCACAGCTAAAAGGGTTAATTGATAAAAGCATTTTGCGGGCAGAAAAGCGGGCTATTGACCGCATACATTACGCGCCGAAAGAAGTGAAGATTGATTTTGCTTTAAGTCAACCACAGTCGGCCGCCTTAAAAGAGGTACAAGATAGTTTAAAACAAAAAACGGTTTGTCTTTTACACGGAGTTACATCCAGCGGCAAAACACTAATTTATATAAAACTTATAGAACAATGCATTAAAAGGGGAGAACAGGTATTATACATGCTGCCGGAAATTGCCTTAACCTCGCAAATTATCCGCCGGCTGCAAAAATATTTCGGTGGCTATATAGGTATTTATCATTCAAAATTTAATCAAAACGAACGCGTAGAAATCTGGAATAAAGTAAAGTCGGGCGAAATGAAAGTAGTGCTGGGCGCCCGGTCATCGCTTTTTTTACCTTTTTTAAACCTTGGTTTAATTGTGTGCGATGAAGAGCACGACACTTCTTACAAACAACAAGACCCGGCGCCGCGTTACCATGGCCGCGATGCGGCCATTTATCTGTCATCGCTCACCGGTGCAAAGGTTGTTTTAGGCACCGCCACGCCTTCGCTGGAAACTTATCATAATGCAAAAACGGGAAAATTTGGCCTCGTGGAATTAACCGAAAGGTATAACGAGGTAAAGCTTCCGACAATAGAAATGATTGATTTGCGCTCCGTTCCAAAAAAGCAAGGTGAAAAAATTATGTTTTCGGTGCAGTTGCTGGAAGAGATAAAGCAAACAGTGGCTAAAGGGCGGCAGGTTATATTATTTCAAAACCGAAGGGGTTATTCGCCCTATCAAATATGTACTGTTTGTGGATGGATAGCAGAGTGTAAAAACTGCGCTGTTTCGCTTACGTATCATAAATTTTCCAATAAATTAAAATGTCATTATTGCGGTGCTATATATCCGCCGGTAATTACCTGCATGGCCTGCGGTAGCGATAAGCTGGTTCAACGAAACTTTGGAACCGAACGGATTGAAGAAGTGCTTGAAGCAAACCTGGCGAACATTAAAGTAGGCCGGATGGATTATGATGCCGTGCGAAACAAAAACGCACATGATGTATTGATTCAACAATTTGAACAAAAAAAACTGGATGTACTGGTAGGTACACAGATGGTGGTAAAAGGGTTAGATTTTGAAAACGTAGATCTCGTGGGTATTTTAGATGCGGATGGATTGCTGCACTTTGCCGATTTCAGAGTAAACGAACGAGCTTTTCAATTAATGGAACAAGTAAGCGGCCGCGCCGGACGGAAAGATGGTAATGGCCTTGTTATGATTCAAACGTCAACGCCAAACCATCCGCTGCTGCAACACGTAGCCCGCCACGATTACATTGGCATGTACAACGAAGAAATCGACAAACGAAAACAGTTTTTCTACCCGCCTTTTTCACGTATCATTCATATGCGCTTTAAACATAAAGAACGTGATGTGGCCGACGAAGCAGCTCAACTGTTTGCAAAACTTTGCCAAACCGCCTATGGCAAATACATGGTTGGGCCGGCAGAACCTGTAATAAACCGTGTGCGTAATTTGTACCTGGTAGAATTGTTGCTGAAACTGCCACGCGACAGTCAATTTTTATTGAAATGTAAAGCCGACCTTGTTAAGTACGCGGCCGTTGTACATAACGAGAAAAGATTAAAAAAAGTAATTATTATTCCAGATGTAGATGCTTTGTAAACGTACGATGTTTGTTTGCGTTTTTTATTACAAAAGCACTGTTTACAAACTACCGTCTTTTAATTTACCAGGTTTTTTGAGTAATTCTGAAGTAAACTTTTGCAGTCCGTAAGTACCCTTTTTTCAGTGTTTTTAAAGAGCGCAATTCAGTTATTAGTCAATCTGTTTAATTGCCTGTTACTGGACTGCAAAACCGGTGCTCTATTATCCAAATCCAAGGTCCGAAATTTAACAGTTCGCAAAAAATTCATTGTTTACTTCAGCGCTTCTTTCATTTGCTTGTATTCGTAAATAGTAAAACCGGGTACTTCTTTCTTTGCAGCTTGTAACATAGAAAGGGCAACCTCCTTGGCAGAAATAGGTTTGTATTTTGAAGGGAGTAGAAACGAAAAGGTCTGCGAAGCACTTTGAACCCATTTTTCGGCAGTTCGCACCTCTTTTCGGTTACCCAACAGCACAGACGGGCGAAAAACAGACAAAGAAGGCAAGTTTTTGGCTTCAACGGCTTCCTCTGTTTCTCCTTTTAGCCTAAGGTAAAAGTTGCCGCTTTTTTTGTTTGCGCCTACGGCAGAAACCAATAAAAATTGGTTGCAACCTGTTTCTTTACAAAAACGTGCGGCATTTACCGCAATGTCAAAATCCACTTTCCGATATGCTTTTTTATCGCCACCAACCTTTTGCTGCGTAGTGCCAACGGCGCAAAATACAGTGTGGCTGCCATCAATTCCTAATTTAAACGATTCGGCATCTTCAAAATCAATCAGCTTCACTTCAGTTTTAAAATTAGTTTCCGAAAAAGGCCGGCGCACCAATAACCGGATCGTTGTAAAATGTCCATCTTTTTGCAGCAGCTTTAGCAAATGATTTCCAATTAAGCCCGTGGCGCCAATTATGGTTGCAATTCGAACACTCATGTTTTTTGTGTAAACTTGCTTTTATGCAGGTGCAAATTCGTGAAAATATCTCACTAAAAACGTACAATACATTTGGCATTAGCGCAGTGGCAAAATACTTTGCTTCTTTTTCTTCGGCAGAGGAGCTGGCGTTGATTTTAAGCCAACCCCTTTTTAAAGGGTTACAACCTAAACTTGTGTTGGGCGGCGGCAGTAATATTTTGTTAACGAAAAACGTTGACGGTCTTGTTTTAAAAAATGAAATAAATGGAATAAACGTTATTAATGAAGACCAAGAAAACGTGTTTATCAAGGTTGGTGCCGGCGTTAACTGGCATCAATTTGTATTGTATTGTATTGAAAAAGGGTATGCAGGAGTAGAAAACCTGGCTTTAATTCCAGGCAATGTGGGCGCTTCGCCCATGCAAAATATTGGCGCTTATGGCGTAGAAGTTAAAGATGTTTTTCATAGTTTGGAAGCCTATCGTATTAACGACAACTCTATACAAACTTTTTCGTTGTCGGATTGTGAGTTTGGTTATCGCGAAAGCATTTTTAAAAATAAGCATAAAGAAAAATATGTTATCTTAAATGTTACTTATCGCTTAAGCAAAACGCCCCGGTTTACAACCAGTTATGGCGCAATGGCTGCCGAACTGGAAAGGATGGGCGTAACCGAATTATCTGTAAAAAGGGTTGCGCAGGCGGTAATTAACATCCGAACCCAAAAATTACCCGATTGGAAAAAGCTTGGAAACGCAGGTTCTTTTTTTAAAAATCCACAGGTCTCAAATGAGCAGTTTCAGCAATTAAAAGTAGCGTTTCCAAACGTTGTGGGCTTTGCACAACGCGAGGGAACAAAACTTGCCGCAGGCTGGCTGATAGAACAATGCGGTTGGAAAGGACACCGAAATGGCGATGCGGGTTGCTACGAAAAACAAGCGCTTGTACTGGTAAATTACGGTGGCGCAACCGGAAAGGAAATTTTCGACTTAAGCGAAGAAATCATAAAATCGGTAGCTGAAAAGTTTGGAGTGCATTTAGCAAGAGAGGTGAATATTGTATAAATGCAGCAGGTATTGTAATTTAGCTGTCTAACCATTACAAAACTTACTTATGACAAAATATCTTTTACTCCTGTTCATCTTTTTTAGTGCAACATCCGCAGTGCAGGCGCAAGATAAAATACATCGGAAAAACGGTAAAATTATTCTTGCAAAAGTTATAGAAATCGGCACCTCCGATATTAAGTATAAAATTTTTGAAGAGGCGGACGGACCCGTTTACGTTTTAGAAAAAGATCATATAACTAAGATTGTATTTGAGAGTGGAAAAACAGAAAGCTTCAAACCCGACCTTAAAGATCCCGAAGCATACGTAGGTCAGCGCAATAAAGCCATTAAAATTGATTTTTTAGGACCGCTGATCGGCTATTCTCAAATTACTTTTGAAAAAAGCATCGGCGTTGGAAAAAGTTACGAAGTTTCGCTGGGCATTATTGGCGCTGGAAAAAATCAGCGGTTCGATTATATAATGAACGATGTTCGGTTAGAAAAACGAAACCAGTTTGGCTTTTCCGGTTCGTTTGGTTACAAGTTTAATAAGCTCCCCGATTTTATTTTTGGTCGCACACGTTTTCATCATTTAATGCAGGGCGGTTACGCAAAGCCCATTTTGTATGTAGGTAATTATAGCGAAAACCGTTTGAACTATAAAAACGGGATTACTAATTACGAGTATGTAATAGACCGCACCAACACTACGTTTGCCGCGTTGCAAATGGAGTTGGGCAAGCAATGGGTTTTTGCCGACCAGTTTTTGCTGGATACTTATTGGGGCTTTGGCTATGGCTTTGATAATAAAAAAGGCGATTATGTGTATGCCGGAGACGAAGGCGATGCCGCAGCTTTTAATTACATAAATGCCCGCGCGGGCAGAAGTCCGGGGTTTTCGTTAACCTACGGCATTAAAGTGGGAATGCTGTTGAAGTAAGCCTTTATTTATGTTAACCGGCAGCGGTTTTTCAAGGCAACTTTACTTGCGTCGCACTCTTGTACAGTTGTACAAAAAGCATCTTCAGCCTTCATATTTCAATACTCAACAAGAAGTACAAAAAACAAAACATACCAAAAAGGCCTCTCCTTTTACAGGAAGGCCTTTTTTGTATGTTTATTAGCGGTAATCATCCTCTTCATCCTCTTCATCATCTAGTGAAGTAGAAGTTTGCATGTTTAACATACTTCCCAT